>DAIDAJ010000022.1 GCA_027310665.1 Sideroxydans sp.
GCCCGGATGCACCGTGATCCCGCTCGGCACGACAGGGCTGGTGGGTGATACCCGGTAATCCTGCTGGTAGGCGATATCGTAATACTGGCGGTTGAACAGATTGAGTGCATCCAGCGAGACCGCCATGCGCGAAGAGATCTCGCGCCGCACCCGCACATTGGTCACGATCGCCGAGGGTGCACTCAGGCTGCCGTCCTGGGAAAGGGGATATTGGCCGATATACCGGGTTTCGATCCCCGCCAGCCAGGCGCCTTCATCGCGGATCGCGGCCCTGAGCAGCGCGACCTTGCCCACCGCATTGGGGATCAGGTCCCCGGTGGCGCCGTTGTCGTTCATGTTTACATAGCGCGCATGCGTCCAGGCCAGATCGGCGTCGACCAGCAGCCAGCGATAGGCATCCCAGTGATTGTTCCACTCCACGCCGGTGCGCGCGCTGGCGCCATTCGGTGTCGTGCTGCCGATCGCGGAATCGGCCGCGTAGACGATCTCGGAATCGCTATCCAGGCGCCAGAACGCAACCGAGCTCTGCAAACCATCGAACATTTCGGTACGCACCCCGACCTCCCTGCCTGCGCTTCCAACCAGGGCCGGCACCGCAGTCGCGGGCGCACCGGTGGTCGGGTCGACCCTGTCGATCACGCCGCGCGCATCGTTGCTGTGAAATCCCTTGCCGGCATTGAAGAACAACTCCGTCCGCTGCCAGGGTCCGAAGATCGCCGAGAACTTGGGCGAAGCGCGAACGCCCCCGGCTGTGGCGGAGTTCTGCGGCTGTACATACGAAGTCATGTCCATGGAAACGGCGTCTTCGCGAAATCCGACCAGGGTGCGTACCCAGCTGGCCCAACAGGTCGTGTTTTGCAGATACAGGCCGGCCAGGGTCTCTCCCACCCGGTTGTTGCTCACTGCCGCGAAGGGGATGCGCGCCTGCGTGTTCTGCAGGCTGACGTTGATATTGTCGTGGCGCAACTGCAGGCCCAGTTCGGTAAAGGAATCGCGTTCCAGCAGGCCGTGGTTCCATCCCCTGATCGCCTGCCCGCCAACGATGTTCCGGTCTTCCGCCTGTTCGAACTGGTCGCCGGTCGCCGGACGCAACTCGAAGAAAGTGAAGTTCGACCAAAGCTGCAGATGGTAATGTTCGATGAAGGTGGTCACCTTCGCATACCCGGCGGCATCACTGCTGCGCCACTCGCCGGAAAAGATATCCCGGCTGGAATTTCCGCCGTCGGTGGGATCCAATGCCGAAGAGCGTCCCAGCTGCCCCGAAGCGATCGACTCCAGCGGCACCTGGTCGGTCGCATTCCACTTTGCATCGTAATGGATCGCATCGAGCGACCATCCGTTTGCGACGCTGCCATCGCTGAGACGCAACAGCGCATTGGCCTTGTGCAGATCCTCTTTGACGGTCCACGGACCGTTGTTGCTCATGAGCTCGACTGCGCCGAGCAGGGTCGGACCGGACTGGTCGAGTGAAGATGTATTTCGGGAATCCCTGCCTTGGGGTGCCAGCACCATCGAACCCGCCAGAAGCGCTCGCCGGTAGCCATAGGCGCCGACGGTCATATCCAGAAAATCGTGATCGAGACTGTTCCGGTATTTGATGTCCGCGGAACCGGCTGACGAAAAATCGCTGCTGTCGGCGAAATACGGGCCTTTGCGGTAATCGATGCGTTCCACCAGTTCCGGAATCAGGAAATTCACATCCGAATAGCCCTGACCGTGGGCATTGGTGGGCATGTTCGTCGGCACGCCGTCCACGTTGGTGGCGAAATCGGAGCCATGGTCCAGGTTATATCCGCGCAAAAAGTACTGGTTGGCCTTGCCGTCGCCGGAGTGCTGGGTGACCACCATGCCCGGTACAGTCTCCAGCACTTCGCCCGGCCTCAGCAGGGGGATGTCCTGCAATAACTTGCCGCGGACGACGCCCTGGGAAGCGGCATCGGAGGTTCCGACCGCATTGTCGTAATGCCCGGTGACCGTCACCTCGGGCAATGTGTCTATCGTGTCAGATCGGGGCGATGATTTCCCGTGATCGGCCTGATCGTTTACCGCAGCCCCAGGCGGTTCGTTGCCGCCCGGATCAGCCGCGAAGGCATCCGTCACTACGGCGATCGAGATCAATATGCAAATGAGCTGCTTCATGAACATTCGGGACTGCTTGCAAGTACAAAATCGAATTTTCCATGACAGGTGCCATCAGGCACCTGGGGGATTCATCTGCAAAGATAAGGATCAGGCGGCGGCAGACACGCGTTGTTGCGTATAGCGTGCGAACAGGAAGCAGACAGCAACCACGACGACGATGGACACGCCGATGAACAACTCGCGCCCATCCTGCCACGCTGTCGCTTGCGGGAAGAACCTGCGCGACAATCCCAGCCCCGCCACCGCCAGGCTGAGCAGGGCCACAGTGACGCCCATGATGCGCGAAGCGGCACGCGCCGTCGCATCGGCACGCTGCAACAGGTGGGATATCCATAGACCGTTCGCGGCGTCGGTCAGCATCATGCCGAGCATGAAACAGACCGCCAGCAGCAAGGCCTGGAGCACGCCTCCGTATTGCGTGGCCGTGGCCGAAAACAAGGCAGCCTGCGAAAGCGTGTCGAAAGAGAATGCAAACAGTGCGCCCACCAGCGCGATCATCGCCGGATGCCCCGCATGCCTGAGTTTGCCCAGCCAGCGCCCTTTGATGCCCACCATCCGCACCATTTCGTGCGAGGGGGTCGTCAACACGGCATGCAGATTGAGCGCACCCAGCAACAGCAGGAAGAACGCCGACACCCAGGCACCAACATCGTCCATCCATGCCGGCACCGCACCATGCTGGAACAGATAACCGGTTGCAACGGCAACGATGCACACCACGCAGCCGTGCCCCACCGAGAACAGGAAACCGCACAAGCGCGCCAGTCCGCGACGACCGGCTGCCGCATTGAACCGCGTCAATCCATCAATAGTGGCAAGGTGGTCGGCATCCATGCCGTGCTTCATTCCCAGCACGAAAGCCAGTGCGACCAAGGGAAGAATGCTGCCGTGTATCGCTTCCATAACACCCCCGTAAGAAGAATTCATATATTCTCTTAACAAGATTTATGCCAATGAACCAAAGAATCGATAGCCGTTAACGAGTAATCATTTCGATACTGCAACCTGCTGATTTGTGAAGCAAATAATCTGCAGAACGAGCAGGCTGCCGAGCGCAACAACAGACATGTTCGGATCTGTCCGGTTATTGCGCGAAAACGCTGGAACACAACTTGCCGCTTTATCTCCGGTTTGCGCGCGGCAAGCACAGCTTGAACTCAGCGCCGCCTTCCGGGGCATTGCTCACCGATAGCCGCCCGCCGTGACGCTCGATGATGCCGTAGCTGATCGACAATCCCAGCCCCGTACCTTTCCCGACAGGCTTGGTGGTATAGAACGGATCGAATATCTTGCCCATCGCTTGATCCGAGATTCCCGGGCCGTTGTCACGGAACAGGATGCAGATACCTTCCCCGTCCGTCCTGGCGGTAATGGTCAGCATCGGGTCGGGCAGGTTCTCCGTGGCGTCAGATGCGTTCTGCACAAGATTGGTGATGACCTGCTGTATCTGGCCGGGCGACCCGTAGAACGGCATTTCTTTGGGTACGTCGATCACAACCCGGAATTTCGTCGGTGCGGCGCGCGTCACCCAGTGCACGGTGCGTTCGATGGTTTCGGCCAGGTTGAACTCGATATTTTCGTCGCGATCCGCCGCAGAGAACCGCTTCAGGCCGTCCACGATGTCGCGCGTGCGTTCCGCGCCTTCCACCGCGCCCGTCAACAGCGGCGCCAGGTCATTCAGGATGTGGTCGATGCGCAACTCGACGCGCAGTTTCTCCAGTTCTTCCCTGGTCGCACCGCTGTGTATCGCATCCAGATAGCGCTTGAAACGCGGCATATAGCGCTGCATCGCGTGCATGTTGCCCAGCACGAAACTGATCGGGTTGTTCAGCTCGTGCGCCACACCCGCCACCAGCTTGCCGAGCGAAGCCATCTTCTCGGATTGCAGCAGCTGTTGCTGGGTGCGCTTGAGCTGGTCGTGCGCCTCGCGCAACTTGTGATAGGCGCGCCGCAACTCGCCCAGAGGCCGTCCGGTGATCACCACGCCCAGCAGCTTCTGGGTGGCGGACAGGCGCGGCGTGAAATTGAGCGCGACAGGCGTGGCGTTGCCCTGGCGCGTGCGGAATTGCAATTCCACATCGTTCGCCGGCTCGGTCGTCAGGCTTGAGATCACGCGTTTTGCGGTCGAGCAGTCGTTCTCGTCCGCAAACAGTGACGACAGTTTCGCGCCCCTCAGTTCCTGTTCCGTCTTTCCGGTGAATGTGAGCAGCGAATGGTTCACTTCCTCGATCACGCCGTTGCGGTCGCACACCACCAGCAGGTCGGACATCGACGTCAGGATGCTGAAAATGAATTGCTGCGACTCTTCCAGCTCCGAGTTCTTCTGCTCCAGCACGACTTCGTATTGCAGCAGCTCGTTGTACACCTCGTCCATCGAACGCACGACGTCTATCCAGGCCGATTCCGAGAAGGGATCCATCTCGCTCGGCGCCGGAAGTCTGGAGGGTGTCTGACGCGTCGTCATCGCTTGATCCTTCATGTCCTGGGGTGGCTGTGGGCATGCCCGTGGCCTGCGTCCACGTCGACCGGAACGAGGTTCACCTGCCCGTGCCGCACGCCGCGCTCGGCGATCAGCGTATCGGCGAAGCGGCGCACCGTCTCCGTCGCCCCGCGCAGCATCACTGTCTCCAGGCAATTGTCGTGATCCAGATGGACATGCGTGGCCGCGACGACTAGGTCGTGATGGTGATGCTGCAGTTCGGTCAGGCGCTCGGCCAGGTCGCGTTCGTGGTGGTTGTACACATAGGACAGGCTGGCGACGCAGAACGGCGCCTGCGATTCCTGCAGGCGCAGCGCATCCAGCTTGCCGCGCAGCATGTCGCGCACCGCCTCGGAGCGGTTCAGGTAACCGCGCTCGCGGATCAGCCGGTCGAATTCGCTGGCCAGCTTTTCATCCAGCGAGATGGTGAAACGTTCCATGTGTTCTCCTGATTTTAGTAGGGTGGGCACGTTTTTCTGCCCACGCTGAATAACTTCCTCAACCGCGTGGGCAGAAAAACGTGCCCACCCTACCGCTCTTAATGCACCGTGCACACCATGCACGGATCGAACGACCGAACCACATGCTGCACCGCCAGCGGCGCGGCGTTCCCTCCCTCGTCCGCTTCCAGGCCGACCAGCGCCTGTTCCAGCGCACCCGGCTCTCCCGCCGCGTCGCGCGGGGAAAAATTCCACGTCGTCGGCGCGATGATCTGGTAATTGTAGATTTTCCCGTTGCGCACATCCAGCCAGTGGCCGAGGCCGCCGCGCGCAGCCTCGACCAGACCGACGCCGCGCGCGTCCTCGATCTCGGTGGCGGGATGGCAGTACGAATCTCCGGGCAGGAACTGGCGCAACCACGTCTCCATCACCGGCAGCACCAATGCCAGTTCGAGCATGCGCGCCACCACTCTGGCAGTCACGCTGGCGCCGTGGCGCCCCACCAGATCGCGTACCAGGGGATGTCCCGCGACCATCTGCCGGGCCAGCGCGCCCGTCTCCACCACCTGGCCGGACAATCGCGGCGCCTTGCACCATGAATACGCGTCTTCCTTGTCCGGCAGCGGCAGCGTGTATCCCTCGCTCGGATGCAGCGAATGATCGCCTGTCATCCAGCTGCTGGTCACGTCCTCGCGTATCGCGCCGATATCCAGAGCCTGGAGCCGGTCGTCCGCCCAGAGCCCTGCCGGAAACAATGCAGCCTCGCCGTCGGAATAGGCGCCGTAGCTGATGAAGCGATCCGTGGCCCTGCCGATATGCTGCAACCCCAGATCGCGCGCGATGTTCAGGAATCGCGGGAAGTCGGCGCGCTTGGCGCGCGGTTTCATCCATTTGTAGAGTGCGGCTTCGGAATCCAAGGACGTCACGGCTTCCAGCCGGTCACCGAACAAAGTCTGTTCCAGGAACCCGCGAAACTCGGACAGCAAAATCTTCAGGCGCAGTTTTTCCGCTTCCTCGATCGCACGCGTCGAACCGCCGGGCTGCAGGGAAAGCGTGTGCGGCCATCGGCCGGCAAGGTAGCCCATGACGTTCATGAATTTGGCGCGCACCGGCAATACATCTCCCGCCGCCGAGCCCGTCACCGACTTGAAACGGCTTTGCACATCGGCGAACCAGGGACGGTCGCCATAGCCGTCGCGCGCGAAGTCCGGCATGAAGAACAGATAGAAATGACTCAGGTGGTCCGCCAGATTCTCCGCAGCCACGGTCAAGTTGGCCGCCAGACGGCCATTGACCGGCGGCTGTATCCCCATGCATTGGGCCAGCGCCTGTGCGGCGGCGGCCGATTGCGCCACCGAGCATATCCCGCAGATACGCGGTACAAAGACCAGCGCATCGAGCGGGTGCTTGCCTGCAAGGATCTGTTCGAAGCCGCGATACATGGGGGAATTCACATAGGCGGCGCGCACGCGCCCCGATTCGATGTCCAGCGTCACCTCCAGATCGCCCTCGACGCGGTTGAAAGGCCCGATGATGCGACGCGTCATCCTGGATACCTCAGTTGGACGGAGTGTAGTGCGTGTTCATCGCGGTACAGGGCAAGGCGCGAGAGCGTGGATGTTGCCGCTTCAGCGGCTTTACAGCCACGGCCTACCCCTTGCGGGTGCGACGAGGAATGGTCATTCCATTCCGAGGAGGAGCAACGCCGCCATGCGCCGCGAGGGACATGCAATGCACTTCGTAGCGCCCCCACCAAATGGGTGAGCGTGGCTAAGTATCGAATTGTTTTCATATTCACTTCCTCGCGCCTTAATAGAGCGGTCAACTGAGGTTTCCAGGATTTATTTCAGGCGCGTCCTCTTGTTCGCGGGCGTCACCACCTGATGGTCGGCGACCGCATTCTCCTTGACTCGCTTCGGCGTGGCCGACTTGGACAGCGCCGCCAGCGCCACGAACCATGCCTTCGGCATGTCCGTCGGCAAGCCGATCGGAATGCCTGCGATCTTGGGCGTCACACCGAACGCATGACCCGGCTCCTCGAAACCCGGCTCGGTGCAGGCGATGCAGGCATAGCCACCGCGCGTGCACGAGCCTTCGCCGTTCCAAAGGCGGATGTTGCAGTCGGCATGCACCTGCGTGCCCTTGCATCCCATGTGCTCCATCAGGCAACCCAGATCGGAAGGTTTGCACGCGCTGGCCTTGAACTCGTAGAACTCGTTGCGCTTGCAGCCGTGATGCACCAGATGATCCGAGAACAGGCGCGGGCGGCGGAACACATCCAGGTTATCCTCGAACATCTCGCCCTGCGCCACCGCGACCAGGGTCTCGATCACCCAGTTGGGATGGGTCGGGCAGCCCGCGATATTGATCACAGGCAAGCCGGCCGCGGCCCGGTATTCCTCGCCGAGCAGGCCGCCCTGCGCATCGCCGTCATATTGCATGCCGCAGGCATCGGCCGGGTTGATCCCGGCCGCGGTCACACCGCCGAAGGCAGCGCAGCTGCCGACTGCCACAGTGTGCTGGGCGACCCTGGCCAGACGCTCGATCATGCTCATCATCGAAACGCTGCCGGTCCTGCGGTGGAAACCGCCGCTGCCGAACGGCCCCTTCAGCACCGAACCTTCGAGGCACAATATGTCCAGCCGCGTCGCTCCGCTGGCACACGACTCGATGATGGCCATCGCCTCGTCCGCACTTTGTTCGGACAGCGAAGGATGCCACAACAGATTGATGCCGAGTCCCCGCAGCGTGTCGAACAGGTTACGGCAATCCGCGTTCAGCAGCGACAGGGTGCACCCGCCGCAGCCGCCCGACTGCAGCCAGAGTAGGTTGAGCGGGCGGTTCTCCATCATTGCTCTCATCATCGAAAACCCAAATTAGCCAACTGTAGGGTGGGCACGTTATATGTGCCCACGCGGCACTCGATACGGGAAACAGCGTGGGCACATATAACGTGCCCACCCTACGAAATTATTCACCTTTCTTCTCCAACCCATAGCGCGCCAGCTTGCTGCGCAAGCCTACGCGCGACAACCCGAGTTCGGTCGCCGCGCGCGTCTTGTTCCAGCGGTGACGGATCAGGCTTTCGCGCAGCACGCGCGCCTCCAGCGCTTCCATCCTGTCCTTCAGGCTGCCGTCCAGCCCGGCGAGTATGCTCATGTCCTGCACCTGCTCCTCCGGTGCGGCGCGCAGCACCTTGGGCGAGAACAGGTGCGCGCCGATGTATTCGGCATCGCACAGCAATATCGCGCGCAATATCTCGTTCTGCATCTCGCGCACATTGCCCGGCCACTGGTAATTGCACAGGCAGTCCAGCGCCTCCGGCGTGAATCCCTGTATCGTCTTGCCCATGGCCGGCGCGGCCTCGCGCAACAGCGAGAGCGCGATCAGCGGCGTATCCATCCTGCGTTCGCGCAGGGCCGGCATCGGCAGCAGGAACTGCGTCAGCCGGTAATACAGGTCTTCGCGGAAACGCCCCTTGCGCACTTCCTCTTCCAGGTCGCGGTTGGTCGCCGAGAGCACGCGCACGTCGATCTTGCGCGAACGCGAACTGCCGACGGGTCGTATTTCGCCTTCCTGCAGCACGCGCAGCAGCTTGACCTGGAACGACGGCGAGGTGTCACCGATCTCGTCCAGGAAGATCGTGCCGCCATCGGCCTGTTCGAACAGGCCGATGCGGTCCTCGAACGCGCCGGTGAAACTGCCGCGCTTGTGCCCGAACAGTTCCGATTCCAGCAACTGGTCCGACATCGCGCCGCAGTTCTCGATGACGAAGGCGCGCGTCGCCCGCGGGCTGGAATAGTGGATGGCGCGGCCCAGCAATTCCTTGCCGGAGCCGGATTCGCCCGAGATATGCACGGCAATGTCGCTGTTGGCGACGCGCGCCGCCAGCTCGATGACCTGGTTCAGCGGACTGGATGCCGCACGCACGATGCGCGAGAACTCGTAGTGGTCGCGCAGCTTCTCGTGCTTTGCGGCCACGCGCTTCTGCAGCACCGGCTGCATGGTGCGCAACTCCAGGTTCATCTGGTTGCTCTGCTGCTGCAGATCAAACAACTGGGCCGCCGCGCGCACGTTCAGCAGCAGCGATTCGGGGTGCCAGGGTTTCAGGATGTACTGGTAGATACCGGCATCGTTGATGCCCGCGATGATGTCCTCGACATCGGTGTAGCCGGAAATGATCATCCTGACCGCATCCGGCCAGCGCTCGCGGACCTCTTTCAGAAAATCGATCCCGGTCACGCCGGGCATGCGATGGTCGCACAGCACGACCTGTATCCGTTCCCGCTCCATGACCGCGCGTCCCTCTTCGGCGCTCGACACGGTCAATACATTGAATTCCTCGTCCAGCGTGCGGCGTATCGACTCCTGCGAGCGCACTTCGTCGTCTATCACCAATACATTCGGTAGCATTGCATTCATCAGCAGATCCTCGGCAATTGTTCGCCCGCCAGCCAATCGACCACTCGACGTCCGCCCAGCCTGGTGGTCATCTGCACAAAGCCGTGCGCGTCTTCCAGCACCTCGCCGATGACGGCCGCCTGCGCCGCCAGCGGATGCGCGCGCATCACTGCCAGCAGGCGTTGCGCATCGTCGGGCGCGCAGATCGCGATCAGCTTGCCTTCGTTGGCGACATACAGCGGGTCCAGCCCCAGGAACTCGCACGCAGCTTCGACCGGCTGGTTCACCGCGATGGCAGATTCATGCAGCATCATGCCCACGCCGGATTGTTTGGCGATCTCGTTCAGCGTGGTGGCCAGCCCGCCGCGCGTCGGGTCGCGCAGCACGCGCAAATTCGCGCCGCTGTCCAGCATTGCAGCGATGAGGCCGTGCAGCGCCGCGGTATCCGACACGATAGGCGCGGAGAAAGTCAGCCCCTCGCGCTGCGACAGGATCGCCATGCCGTGATCGCCTATCGTACCGGACAGCAATATCCTGTCGCCCGGCTTTGCCATATCGCCGGACAGGTGGACACCATCGCGCACCACGCCCACGCCGGTCGTCGTGATGAACACGCCGTCGCCCTTGCCCTGTTCCACCACCTTGGTATCGCCGGTGACGATGGGCACCCCAGCCTCGCGCGCTGCCCTGGCCATGGACTCGACGATGCGCTTCAGATCGGCCAGCGGGTAGCCTTCCTCAAGGATGAACGAAGCCGACAGATACAGCGGCTTGGCGCCCATCACCGCGACATCGTTGATCGTGCCATGCACCGACAGGCAGCCGATGTCGCCGCCCGCAAAAAACAGCGGCGACACGACATGGCTGTCCGTCGCCATCACCAGTCGCCCGGCAGCATGCGGCAGCAATGCGCCATCGTTGCCCTGCGCCAGATACTCGTTATCGAATGCGGCCGCGAACAGCTCGGTGATGAGTTGCGCCATCGCGCGGCCGCCGGAGCCGTGCGACATGTCCACGCGGCCGCTCTTGATGTCGAGCGGGCGGGAGTAGTTGGGTTTGACGGTGCTCATTTCATTATTCCCTGATGTCGAGCATTAGCTCCCTTCCCCCGCAAGCGGGGGAAGGGCTGGGGATGAGGGTCTGTGCGTACCTGATATTGCATGTCATATTTACCACCCCTCACCCCAACCCCTCTCCCGCCTGCGGGAGAGGGATTTTCTTGTTCGAATTAGCTTCAACAATACCTGATATATCACCTCCAACACCACCTCTGTCTCAGTCAGCATCTGGTTATTCCAAAAGCGCAAGACTTGAATCCCTTGCACACGCAACCAGCTATCTCGTTGCTTATCGTACTCAACAGCCTCGCTGTGCTGACCGCCATCAAGTTCAATCCCTAATCTCTTCTCATCACAATAAAAGTCGAGAATGTATCTTCCCACCGGATGTTGCCGCCTGAATTTCGCTCCTGCAATACGGCGATTGCGCAACATCATCCACAGCAACGCTTCAGCATCA
>DAIDAJ010000027.1 GCA_027310665.1 Sideroxydans sp.
AGATCAACACGCTCTACCGTCCACGGTTCGTTTATCCCCAGCAAGTGCCGGTACAGTTCTTTGCTTTCCATCGCTCGTCTCCCAACCAAGTCAGAGACGATAGATTAGCTTTTACCCACGCAATTGTCAGATGAACCATAATTAGAATAATAGGGGACAGACTACGTTTTCTGAGTGACAATGACATCATCGACCAGCAATAAGCGCATCGTCATCATCGCCGAGCCGAACGGCGCGGGTAAGACAACCTTTGCGAAAATCAAAGGGGTCAGCATCGCAATTATTTTGCACTGGATGAGGGATGTGAGTGCTTTCGACGCGCAATAGGCCATCATGACGGGCTTCTGAATTAATGGGCTGCGCATTTAATTATTACAGACTGTGGCGATCTTCAGGAACCTTCTTTTTTTACTACTTGGTATTGTGAATATCGCCCCTATTGCTACTCCAATACCGTAATGTGACTTTATGTATCACCAACTCTCCTTCACTGGGTAGCATAATGGATAAAACTATAAGTCATCTTTCTAACGGTAAAGTGGGAAATTATCAAGTTCATGACATGCTTCGTTTTGCTCAATTGTTATTGGTCATGTGTGCTTTGCTTCTAAGTAACTTGGTTATGGCCAAAGGTGGTGGCGG
This sequence comes from Sideroxydans sp., assembly GCA_027310665.1. GTDB lineage: Bacteria > Pseudomonadota > Gammaproteobacteria > Burkholderiales > Gallionellaceae > Sideroxyarcus. The sequence continues at coordinate 643 of DAIDAJ010000027.1, forward strand.
TGGTGGTAGTGGTAGTGGGCATGGCGGTGGGCATAGTAGCTCTAGTAATGCCAGTGCAAATAACCGCTCTAACCAATTAAATCCAAATAACGACGCGTACTGGCAATCTCGCGGTAGTAGCGAACGCCCAAATGATTTTTCTTCCGAATCCAAGGTATCGCCAGTTACTGGATATGGTAGTGACTACAATGGCGATAATGTAAATAACCGCGCTAACCAACTAAATCCAAACAATGACGCGTACTGGCAATCTCGCGGTAATAGCGAACGTCCAAATGACTTTTCTCTTGAAACTAAGGGGTCATCGGCTGCTGAAAATGGTGGTGATGACGATAGCGACAGTGCAAATAACCACGCCAATCAATTAAATCCAAACAATGATGCGTACTGGAGTTCTCGCGGTAATATTGAACGCCAAAGTAACTATTCTTCCGAAACTAAGTCGTCGCCAGCTGCCGGAAATGGTGAGGACGACGATGATAATAATGAGGACTAGGAAAATCAAAGGGGTCAGCATCGCAATAGTTTCAAGATGTATAGTTAATGAAAACAAAACCGACCACGGTTTCCTAGCAGCAACGTTCCCCTTGCCTTTATTTCCCCTGCCGCTAGAATGACCGTATTCAGTCCTTATTCGGTTATCTATCATGCAAGAACAAATCATCAGCTTGACCGATTTTAAAACCTCCGCCAGCCGTTTGTTGCAGGAGACGCGTGGGGGGGCCAATATCATTTTGACGCAGAACGGCTCAGCGAGTGCGGTGGTGCAGGACTATGCAACCTACCGGGCTCAGCAAGATGCCTTCCTGATGTTGAAGCTGATGGTTCAGGGCGAGGCGGATGTGCAGAAAAATCGTCTCACTCCGCAAGCCAAGGTGTTTGATACTCTGCGCACATCTTTGCGGAAGCAGCAAAAGCAGCATGGCTGAGGCCAAGAAATATCAGGTGCTGTGGTCGCACACGGCGCAACAGGATTTGACGGAGATCATCGAGTACATTGCACAGGATAGCATTGGCGATGTGCTGGCGATCCTGCAAAAGCTGGAAACCAAAGCCGCTCTTTTGATTACCTTGCCCAATCGCGGTCGCGTCGTGCCCGAGCTTTTGCATACCGGCATTTCGCAATACAGGGAGTTGATCAGCGCGCCCTGGCGCATCGTTTACCGGGTTGATAACAAGCAGGTCTTGATTATGGCGGTGTTGGATAGTCGGCGTGATTTGCAGGCGGTGTTGCTCAACCGATTAGCAAGGTGACGTATCATGCGGGCTGTCGAATTTCACTCAATAGTTGAAGATGGGCATATTGCGGTGCCCAAAACTACCCATTTGGCAGATGGCTTGTCAGTCAGGGTTTTGATTCTGCTGGATGAAACGTCAGAGGAACAAAGTGTCGATGCAAAAAGTGTATGGGAGCAAACCGCGGGTGCATGGCAGAGCGGCCAATTGATTAGGTAGCCACAGCACCGCGGAGAGATGGTGCAGATGCAAGCCCCTGTCTCGCATTTGAAAGACCCCGATCTGCAAAAAGCCCCGCAGGCGTTGATGCGCGCTTCCGAAAGGGCGCGTCAATTGGCCGAACAAACCGGCACGCCCTTTGTTGTGCGCAAATCTGTTGCGACTGACCAGCGGAAATAGCCAGTTTGACTGGGTTGCATCACATTCGCCTTATACACATCACCCGCAAGGGCGATGTTCATTTTGGGCCATTCATCCCAACTAATGTGAACCTCACCTGCCGGAGCTATTCATGCATCCCAAACCAGTCCCTGATCGCCGACCTTGGCCTGCAACCGCATCCCGAGGGCGGCTACTATCGGGAGATATTCCGCTCCGAAAGCCGGGTGCAGCCGGGTGATCACCGCGCCGAGCGCAGCGCGCTGACGGCGATCTATTTCCTGTTGGTGGCGGGGCAGCATATCTTCATGTTGCGTACCTGCTGGTTAATCATCTTCGCATTTGCAGGCGTCACATTTGGTCAAGGGCGAGTGAGAACCGATGTTGCCGCAAGAGGCAGCGCTACGTCCCGGCTGAAGTGAAGCGGGGTTATGATTTCGCATTCTTGGTAAAGCTATCCCGATCTTTGCATTTTTCATCTGTCTTTAATCCCAATAAGAGCCTGTGCTTACTTTTGCCAAGCACAATTTGTGATCTAGCGCAGATCAAAGTGAGGTGCAAAATGTCGGGTGAGCAACAAAGCGAACCTCTCGATAGGGTGACTGTGATCAAGCCTGCTGACGCAAAGCAGGGGGCTGATCACGATGATGAGGCCAACCACAATATTGAGTCCGAAGCACCAGTCGCGGCAGCGGATTCTGCGGCGGTCATGGTTCGTGCGACCCCTTACTCGCACATGAATGTGCCTCTCGGCGTGCTGGCTATCATCGCGTTCGTCGCTGCCCTGTATCTGGCGCGCGCCTTTTTTGTGCCATTGTTGATCGGTATTCTCGCGAGCTACACACTTAACCCGGTAGTGGGATGGCTCAAAGCGTGTTACGTGCCCCGCCCCGTGGGAGCAGCCCTGGTCTTGGCTGCGCTGGTCGGCAGCCTGTCCTGGATTGCGTTTTCATTGAGTGACGATGCAGCAGCGATAATCAAGAAGCAGGGGTCTTTTTAAAGAAAGGTTGAAATCATGCTTTATACCATTGCTGTAGTTATGCTCGTCCTGTGGTTGTTGGGTTTGATCACATCCACCACCATGGGCGGTTTCATCCACGTTCTGCTGGTGATTGCTATTGTGATTGTCTTGCTGAGGGTAATAAGGGGATAACGCTTCCGGGTAAGTGAAACAGTGCGTGGCAAAGTAATCAGGCACGTGCATAAGTAACCGTGTATCACTCAATTCACAAAGGAGTAATAGTCATGGCAACGAAAACAATGAATGAACGTTCAAGCACAGCAGTCTCCAAAGATAAACTCATGGAAGATTTGCGATTAGTAATGGCCGATGCCGAGACGCTGTTGCATGCGACCGCTGGTCAGGCGAGTGAAGGTGCTGTTGCCGCCCGTGCCCGCATCCAGAAAAGCCTGCAAACTGTCAAGGAGAGCCTGGTTGACGCCGAAGAAGCCGTGATCGAGCACACCAAAGAGGCCGCCAAAGTCACTGATCAGTATGTCCACGAAAATCCCTGGAAGGCAATTGGTATTTCTGCCTGCGTGGGCGCGATTATCGGGATGTTGATCGCAAGGCGTTAAAGCATGTCGCAACCGACCGGACTGCTGGCGTCGCTAAAACGTTTGACGGGCACTATACTCGCCATCATTCAGACGCGGCTCGATCTGTTATCCATCGAGCTGGAGGAAGAGAGGCTGCGCGTAAGACAAATGCTGTTGTATGGCAGCCTTGCTCTTTTCTTCTTTGGTTTGGCTATCTTGCTGTTGACGGTGTTTGTCGTGGCTCTGTTTTGGGATACTTACCGTCTGCAGGTAGTGGGGGGGCTGGCAGTGTTTTTTTTCGTCGCCGGACTGCTGCTATGGAATGCATTGCGTCGCCTGGCTCGAGAAAGACCCAAACTCTTTTCCTCCAGCCTGGCCGAATTGGCCGATGACATCGACAGGCTTACGCCCAAGCCATGAAAAAGCAACTTGCTAATCTGGCTGATCGCCGCCTTGAAATATTAAAAAGAATCGAGGCCCAGCGTATGGAAATGGCCGACATCTCCGGGCATTTGCAAAAAACCATGGGAATCGTTGACGTTGGACTGAAGGGAGTGCGTCTCGTCTACAGACATCCCGTAATGGTGGTTGGCGGGTTAACAGCACTACTGATATGGCGCCGTAAAGGAATTGCCGGTGTTGCGGAAAAAGGGTGGCGCTGGCTGTATCGTTACCCGTCAGCGATTCTATTCGTTCTGAAACTCATTTTATCCGCAACTCATTCTCATGGTGAGGAGCGAAATGCTGAAGTTGTGTCGGATACATCATCAAGCTAAGAAAATCAAAGGTGCCGGAGTCGAAAGCGAATTAAAAGAGGTCGTGTTCGTATATTCCTTTCGAACCATTTACCTCGGTTATTCATCCCAGCTAACGTGAATCTCACCTGCCGAAGATAGGGGGAAACGGGCGTGGCAAGGTTCATCATCGGAAGCGGCGCAGCGCCCATCCACGCCGTCCCGGCAGGCACGTGGCAGGCCGCACGGACTCTGGGGGAATACGCCTTGCTGGGGTGCTATGTCGGGCCGGGTTTCGATTTCAGCGATTTTCATATGGCGAAGGACGATGCGGAGATACGCAGTATCATCACACTGCAGGGCGAGGTGTATGCAGCCTGCTTGTGAATACGCATTGCAATATGTCTTGGGCAATTGCCCCGGCGAAAATCCAACGAAAGGAAGAAGATATGCAACAGACCATGTGGCAAGATCGAACCGATGAAACAAGATGGTCGCAAAGTGCATATCAAGTGCTTGTGCTGACAGCAGTGACCTTGGGGTGCATCGGCATTACCGATGATGCGCATGCGCAAAGCGGCAAGCTGGGCGTATACACGGGCACGGTCGCCGTTTCTGGCACCATGACGGAGAATCGGGGCAAGGAGACCTATCACGCGGATGTGAAGATCAGCCTGCCTCTCACCGAGGGCAGCAGTAGCTCCGCGATGGCAGATATGAGCGATGTCGATAAACCGAGTGCGATGGCCCTGATCACGCAATGGGATGTGGCGGGGAAGGAAACCGTTCCTGACCAAAGGGACGGCAAGCTCGACTCCTGGCATTGCTCCATTGCGGGCCCGACCGAGGTGCCGATGAATGCGTCAGGGGTGCTCAATGTGGATTACCGCGCAAAGACGCATTCGATGTCCATTGCGCTGGTTTCTACCAGGACGATTCCTCTCAAGTGCGTGCATTCGCGGACAGGCCCTTACAAAAAAGATATGGCTGTCAGTCTGGTGATAGGAACCACAGTGATGGGCGAACCATTTAAAGAGCTACCCTTTGCCGATCCGGCGCGATTGGCGGCCACATACAAGCTCGTGCCCCCGGCAGAAACCGGCTTTGGCCCGATCGACATGGTGTGGGATTTGCGCTTGTCGCGCTGAATTGAATTGTCTGGGAAAGGCGGCTGCTCATGTTCGCGCAGCTAATGGGGGCAGCATCGAATTGTTCTAAACTTGAAATAACAATTTCTTCTTGAGGTGGTTTTCCCATGGATCAATCCATCCAGCAACAGTGGCCTTTATTACTCGACAGTATGCGTGAGGCTGCCCGCGATATCTTTCAGCGTGTCCAATCGGGACGTCAGCTCTCGGAGCGTAAGTCCGACGGCAGTTTGCTGACCGCAACCGACATCGCTCTGCAAGAAAGCATCAGCAAGATATTATCGAGTCACTTTCCCGACATCCCCGTCCTGGGCGAAGAAATGACTGAAGATGAACAGGCAGCCATTCTGGCGACGGGGTGTTGCTGGTTGCTGGACCCGCTGGACGGTACCAGTAATTTCAGTCACGGCATTCCGGTTTATTCAGTCAGCCTTGCGTTGATGCAACAGGGCGAAGTGGTTGCCGGCATGGTGTATGACCCGAATCGAGATGAATGCTTTCATGCGCTCAAAGGACAGGGGGCTTACCTCAATCAACAGCCACTCTGCCGTCGTGACGACAAGCCATGCGAGTTAAGACACGCTATGTCCATCATTGACACCAAACGCCTGCCGACCGATCTGGCGATCGCCATCGCCACAGAAAACCCCTATCACTCGCAACGCAGTTTTGGCTCGGTGGCATTGGACTGGTGTTGGCTCGCGGCAGGCAGGATTCAAACATATTTGCATGGCAGGCAGAAGCTATGGGACTTTGCTGCGGGTGCCTTGGTGGCGCAAGAGGCTGGCTGTTTGACGGTGACCATGCAGGATGCACACATACTCAGCTCGCCGCTCACCTTAACAGCACGCTCTGCTGTGGGCGCCTGTCCATCTCTTGCCACGATCTGGCCGGAGTGGATTCGGAAACACAACTGATGGGAATCGAAGGGGGCAGCATCGAAATTGTTTTCAAAGGGCAAGGGTGTTGGAAACTAAACCGAAACTGACCTCTTTGAACTTACTTGGCTATACCTTCAATCTGAATTACTCCACCAGCCCGCTTTCACGTTGATGCCGGATGGCAAGGATGTCCACCCTGTCTTGCTCAGGCAGGTAGCGATACAGTGCGACATAGCCTGTTCTACCTCTCGAAATCACCAGCTCACGCAGGCTACCGACTGGTCGCCCGATCAGCGGGTGACGTTGCAATATCCTGGTGGCATCTACTATTTCGTTGGCTGCCTCGGTGGCAATGGCCGGCGCTTCCCGTGCGAGGAAGTCGAACACGCGCTCAAGATCAGTGAGGGCGCGCTGGCTGAAATAGACCGTGGGCATGTTTAGCGTGTGCTATGCAATTGTTGGAGTTCATGCTTCGACGGGCTCAGCACGAACGGCTTTTTGTTTTACTGCTCGTGCGCGGTTTGCTTTTTGCGATGCTGGCGGGCTTGGGGCGTTTGGCGGCTTTTCCTGAGGCCTTGCTGATGATGTACTCATGTACGTCCTGCATGGCGTAGAGCGCGCCTCCCGCATCCACTTCGGCTGCTGAGGCAAGCGCGTCGCCGATGAAGGACTGGCGCATTTCGGCCAGCCTGGCCTGCGCTTCCAGCGCTTCGATCATCCAGGCGTGTGGCGTTTTGGAGCTTGAGTCGGCGAGCGGCGCGATGCGCGCCTTGAGTTCTTCGGGTAATTTCAGGGTGGTGGTGGCGGCCATGTTGTACTCCTTGAAGCGGGTGTTACAAAGGTAGCACCTGGTGATTTTGGCGTCAATGGTTTCGCCCGGCGCGGGTGACATTGTGGGCAGGAGGTTCGATTCTCGTGTTGAACAAACCAAGGGAAGAAGTCCGGCTACTTGAGCTAACGGGCCCCCGTGTCGGCACGGGCGGTCTTGCACACGGCCAAATCCAGTGGCCTCTCCGGAAAAAACCAAGGATGGTCAAATACGGTCAAACGCCCTTCTTAAATTGGCGACGGTTTGATCGACATTCTTCAGCTTTTCAAGGCCGAACAAACCCAGTCTGAATGTCCGGAAGTCGGGCCTTTCATCGCATTGCAGCGGCACGCCCGCAGCGATCTGCAATCCCTCCTGAAGAAATTTCTTCCCATTCTGTATATCAGGGTCTGAGGTGTAGCTCACCGCCACCCCGGGTGATTGGAAGCCCGGTGCTGCGACTGATGTGTAGTTTTTCGATTCAAGCAGGGAGCGTACTTTCAAGCCCAGGTCAATTTGCCTTGCCTTGGCTGTCGGAAAACCGAGCGCTTGTGTTTCCTTCATGTTGTCGCGCAAGGTCTTCAGTGCATCTGTTGGCATTGTCGCGTGGTAAAGATGGGCGCCGCTTTCATAGGTCTCGATGATCTGCAGCCACTTTTTCAGGTCCATGGCAAAGCTGCTGCTTTGCGTATGATTGATTTTCTCGCGTGCGCGTTCGCCAAGCGCGATCATTGCGCAGCACGGTGAACTGCTCCATCCTTTTTGCGGTGCGGAAATCAGCACATCGACTTTGCATTGTTTCATGTCAACCCACATTGCCCCTGAAGCGATGCAGTCCAAAACAAATATGCCGTTGACAGATTCAACCGCTGCGCCGATTGCCTGCACATAGTCGTCCGGCAGAATGATCCCGGAGGATGTTTCGACATGCGGCACGAATACGACCGCCGGCTTTTCGCTTTTTATGAAGGCGACAACCTCCTCGATTGGAGGCGGTGCAAATTGGCCCGTTGTGGAGTTGTCGATCTGTCTTGCTTTAAGCACATGGGAGTCCCGTGTGATGTTTCCCATTTCCAGGATTTGGGTCCAGCGATAGCTGAACCAGCCATTGCGAACGATCAGGCATTTCTGGTTTTGCGCGAATTGGCGCGCAACCGATTCCATGCCAAATGTACCGCTACCGGGAACAATGATCGCCGAGTGGGCGTTGTATGTCGTTTTGAAAATTGCAGATATGTCTTTGGCAATTTGCTGAAATTGTTTTGACATGTGGTTCAGAGATCTATCGGTATAGACAACCGAAAATTCAAGCAATCCATCGGGGTCAACGTTGGGGAGTAAACCGGGCATGATATTTCCTCTGCATGTTTATAGTGGCGATTCAAATATACAAATCGTTGAAACCAAATCGGGTGCGCCGAAAATTAATTATCACACATACTCGTGTTTTGATTGGCGCAAACAATCGGAGATAGATCACGGTTTCGGAAACTGTAGTGCGAAACTGCGGTCATAGGTTCGTAACGCTTATGTCCAGTGGGTGCTTGTCGTTGTACCGAACGGCAATGGGTTGAAGGATCGGCCGCCAAGTTAGGCAGTGCAATCCATGTGGTTGGCATCGGCGGTTCCTTTCAACCTGATTTACTTCAACTGGAGGTTCATCATGTTTTCTCCTGTCACTATCCCTTTCGGAGCGAAGATGCTTTTCAATACGGCCACGATCAAGCCAGGTGTGGCTTTCGAAGATGTCGAAGTGGCGCTGGGTGAGATGTGCAATGTGGTGAAGGACACATACGGCGGCGAGAAGGGCGGCTTCATTGCCGGCCAGGTTTATGAGTTCTCCGGTTTCGTTTCGGACGAAGGCTCGTTGAGCGATTCGAGATCGGCAGAGAAGCATATTGCGATCGTGACTTACTGGAAGTCCTTCGAACAGCATGAACGGTCGCACGCAGACAAGGCATTCAAGGATAAATTCGCGGCCTTGGCCGAGCTGTGTGTCGAGAGCAAGGAATTGGGTTACGACATGCTCTGGCAGGGGGCGCTGGAATAGGCGATTGGCACCAGGTGTTTTGACGCCTGTTTGTGAATCCCTAACTTTAATAGGGTCTGCAATGCAGTAGTTTCGCAATAAAATAATAAAAGGCGGGCTGCGGGTTCTTGTCGGATCAATAGAACTGCACACTGAAATTTCAAAATCACTTAAGGGGTGAAAGAAGAGCATGCACGGAATTTCTCAACACGAAGAGCGCATCGCGCTCGCGGAAACGGATGGCACCTACAAGACCCTGCTCGAATCCACCCAGGCGATCCCCTGGAAGATCAACTGGGAAACCATGAAGTTCAGCTACATCGGCCCGCAGATCGAAGCGCTGCTCGGCTGGCCGCAGGAAAGCTGGATGACCGCGAACGACTGGATCGACCGCATCCATCCGGAAGATCGCGAACGGACGACCAACTTCTGCGTGGCCCAGACGATCGGGGGTGTCGACCACGAAGCGGACTACCGTGCGCTGACGGCGGACGGCAACTTCGTCTGGATACGCGACTATGTCCACGTCATCCGCAAGGATGGTGTGACGACCGAACTGGTCGGCTTCATGTTCGACATCTCCGAGCGCAAGAAGATGGAAGAGGAATTGCTCGCGCTCAATCGCAAGCTGGAGGCGCTTACGCTGCAGGATGGCCTGACCGGTGTGGCGAACCGCCGGCTGTTCGACCAGACCCTGAAGTCCGAATGGTTTCACGCCATGCGCGATCGCCAGCCGCTTTCGCTCATCGTGCTGGATATCGATCATTTCAAGCAGTACAACGACTGCTATGGGCACCTGATGGGAGATGAATGCCTGACCAGGGTCGCGCAGGCGCTGAACAAGATACCGTTGCGGGCGACCGACCTGTTTGCGCGCTACGGCGGGGAGGAGTTCGTCCTGCTGCTGCCGAAGGCGAATATCGGATCCGCCGTCGAGATCGCCGAAAAATGCCGTAGCCTCGTGCAAGGCCTGGCCATTCCGCATGAAGGATCCGGCACCAGCAACGTACTCACCATCAGCATCGGGGTCGCCTCGATTACCCCAGCGCCCGATTCCGAGCCTGACTCGCTGTTTGCGGTGGCCGACCGCCGGCTCTACCAGGCAAAGGAGTGCGGACGCAACCGGGTCGTGTCTGAATGATCTGTTGACAGGCTATTGATCCGGTACTCGTGCCCCAGCAATCCGTTCGCCCTGAGCCTGTCGATGGGGCACTTCGAACGGCGGACGTGATGGGCGTTTCCCTAAGTCAATAACACCGCCACGAGCCCGCTGATGAATATCCCGTCGAAGCTGCCTGCGCCGCCGATCGAGGCGAACGGGGTGCCCAGGCGCCGTATGTCCGCGGGGTGCAGCAAGTCGGCGCCGATCAATACACCCAGGGTGCCGCTGATGAAGGCCAGCGGTGCGGCATTGGACGGATCGAGCATGGTGGAAGCCAGTGCCGCCGCCAGGGGCGCGAGGAACATCGGGGCGCCCAAGCCAATGCCGGGCACGGTACGGGTGGTCTTGAAGCACAGCAGGGTGACTGCGGCGACCGCAAGCATGACGTACAATAAATTCAACGGGTGGTGCACCAGCAGGTAAAGGCAGAATGCGGCGGGGACCACGCAGCCGCCGACGTTGACCAGGACTACGGTGCTGCCGGTATAGGGCATTTCGCTGTAGAACTCGCGCAAGTTTGGCGGCATCTTTTCCAGGTTGGGCGGGTCGGACTTCATGCTGAACAGGGGCAGGTTGACCAGGCTGCCTCCTAATATGGTGAGGAACAGGAGCATCGCCGAATCGGGGGAGAGATCGAGCTTTTCGAACGCGACGCTCAGCGCGCCAAGCTGGATGCTCATCAGGAGCATCGCGAATGCGGCGATCAGCAGGATGTAGCGGAGCGGGAATTTCGGCATACGTAATTGTGGCTCAAATAAGGGTTGAAGGGGGCTGCTCCGAGTCTGCGAATGGTTCTATACATTACCGTGTCGGATCAATAACGGGGCAGGATGAACCAAGCCCGCGTCATCCCTGGGAAAGGGAAGAAAGGCAGTGACCTCGCATGACTGAATCCTCCTGGCGCGACATCGTGTTGCTGTCATTTTGCTGGATAGCGTACTTCGCCCTGCATTCCGCATTGGCGTCGCTGGCGGTGAAGCGCAGGGTTGCCGCGGACTGGCCGAACCTGATGCCGTATTACCGGCTGACGTTCAACGTCCTGGCGTCGCTGCTGATACTGCCGATCTTGTGGCTCACGTACCACGCTCCCGAGCCGATGTTGTGGCGCTGGCAGGGCATCGCCGCCTGGCTGGCAAACGGGTTGGCGCTGGCCGCGCTCTTCGGCTTCTGGCTGTCTCTCAAGAGCTACGACATGCAGGAATTCCTTGGCCTGCGCCAGCTGCAGGCGCAAGTCCGCAAGGTCGAGGATCAGGAGCACTTCCATCTTTCCCCGTTTCACCGCTTCGTGCGCCACCCTTGGTATTTCTTCGGCCTGGTCCTGGTCTGGACGCGCGACATGAGCGCGACGACGCTGTTATCCAGCGTGTTCATTACGCTTTATTTCATTATCGGATCGCGTCTGGAGGAGAGGAAATTGCTGGTCTACCACGGCGACACTTACCGCCGCTATATGCAGCGCGTTCCCGGCCTGATACCACTGCCCTGGAAATACCTCGCGACGGAAGAGGCCGAGGCGCTGCTGAAGCAAGATCAAGACGCCGGGATCAAAGGGGCAGGCTCGCCATGGAGTTGACCGAACTCGGTTTGGATGGCGTGCTTGCAGAGCAGGCAACGTGCGGGTCAGGCCGGCAGCTGGCCCGGGTGACTGCCGTCGACCGCGGGCGCTATGTCGTCCGCAACGAACAGGGCGAAGTGCCTGCCGAGCTGACAGGCAAGTTTCTTCATGCTGCCACTTCCTCGGTGGATATGCCTTGCGTAGGCGATTGGGTGTGTGTGCAGTATCACGATGCGGAGTCGCATGCGAGCATCCATGACGTGGTGCCCAGAAGGTCATTCCTGCGGCGCAAGTCTCCCGGCAAGAACATCGACTTCCAGATGATCGCGGCGAACATCGATGTGGCGTTCATCGTGCAGTCGTGCCATTTCGATTTCAATGTGCGAAGGCTGGAGCGCTACCTGGTGATGGTGAACGAGGGGCATATCGAGCCGGTGCTGCTGCTGACCAAGACGGACCTGGTGAGTGCGGCGGAGCTGGAGCACATGCTCGCCAACATCCGCGCGGCAGGCATCGCGGCCAGGATCATCACGCTCAGCAACGTGACGGGCGAGGGCGTGGAGCAGGTGAGGGAGGTCATGCTGCCGGGCAGGACTTATTGCCTGCTCGGCTCTTCGGGGGTGGGCAAGACGACGCTGATCAATCAGCTGTCAGGCCATGACGCGCTGGAGACAAGGCCTGTCAGCGGCACGGGCGAGGGCCGGCACACCACCACGCGTCGCCACCTGGTCGTGCTCGACAACGGCGCGCTGCTGATCGATATGCCGGGGATGCGTGAGCTGGGCATCCTGACTGTCGGCGAAGGAATAGACGACAGTTTTGCCGATATCAAGGCGCTTGCGACCAGATGCCGCTTCGCCGATTGCAGCCACACTAACGAGCCGGGCTGCGCGATCCGCAAGGCGATCGAGAGCGGCGAGCTGAACCCGGAGCATTACCGAAGTTACCTGAAGCTCAAGGCGGAGTCCGATTTCAACGAGATGTCGTATGTGGACAAACGGAAGAAGGACAAGGCGTTCGGGAAGATGGTCAAAACCGTGTTGAAGCAGAAGCCCTGATGAGATAATAAAAAAAAGTCTTCTCCGCGAATGGCCAAAATGCCCGGGACTCAAGGATAATGGCTGCAGCATCGCACTGGTCTGATGGCTGGATATTGAATGTCGCACCAACGGTTTCACCGATAAACATGAGATGGAGGAATTGAGTGATGAGTGAAGTCGCAGATTACAAGGTAGTCCGGAATTCAACGGTGGGCACCGAGCTCACTGAAGACAAGGCCAAGCTCCTGGCGGAGAAGCTGGGGGTGCGCCGCTTGAAGGATGGCGAGTTGCTGGTGAAGGAGGGCGAGGCTGACCAGACCTTGTTCATCCTGGCCGCAGGCAGGCTCACCGTGACCAGCAAGGATGCCGATGGAACCGAGCAGGTGGTTTACACCATGAAGGAAGGGGAATGCGCCGGTACCCGCGCCTTCGTCGAGCAGTCGCCGCGCAAGGCAACGCTGCGCGCAGTGGGCAATTCCACCGTCTACACGCTCACCCCGGCCGATTTCGAATCGTTGCTCGATGCCGAACCGCGCCTGGCCTTCCTGGTGATGCGCGCGTTGTTCCGCGTGACCCATGCCAATCTCTCGCGCATGAACCAGGAGACCCGGCAGCTGGCGAACTACATCAACAAGACTCAGGGAAGGTATTGAGGCGTGGCCGGTGGGGGCTGCACCGCAATCGTTTTCGATATGGAACGCCTATTGAATGCCAAAGCGAGGCCGCCCCTTTGATCCTTTGGATGCCGGAATTCGATGCGCTACCACTATCTGGTGATGTGACACGGAAATCACACAGGAAAACCGCAAATGTTTGACTCGATACGCCGCCTGATGGGCGGCTCGCCGAAAGAGCCTTCTGCCCAGGCCTCCTTTCAGCAACTGAACGCAGTGGCGCCGCTGAAACCCTCCTTGAACGGGGCCGCGAAAGAGAACGTACCCAAGAGCTCGTCCTTCATCTGCCGTGAAGCGATCCTCGATCGCAACGAGCGCATCGCGGGTTACGAGTTCGCCTTGGGGCAAAAGGTGCAGTCCCGCATGATGGACAAGAGCGCGGTGATACGGCGCGTGTATGACGATGTCATGCTGAACAATCTTGCGCCGCTGGGGGTATCGTCATTGCTGGGGGAGCGCAACGCATTCATCCGCCTGTCGGTGGAGTCGCTGCAGAGCCCGTTGCTCGAAGCCCTGGCCAATCGGAACACGGTGATCATGATCACTCCCCGGCCCATCGCCGAGATCGATCTTGCCGAGCTGCGCGCCAGCCTGGCGCATATCGAGGCGCTAGGCTTCAGGCAGGGCTGGTCGATCAACCAGCCGCGTTCCGAATACGCCGAGTTCCTGCACAAGGCCGACTTCATCGAGATCGATGCCGCGGCACTCGATGGCATCCAGCTGAAAGCGCTGATCTCCGAACTTCGTGCCGTCAATAGTGAGCAGAAGCTGATCGCCAGCAGGTTGCAGACGGCGGACGACTTCAAATATTGTTTCGAGCGCCGCTTCGATTACTTCATGGGGCCCTTCGTCTCCAGCCGCGAGAACTGGCATCCGTCGAAGAGCGACGTCAATTACGCGCGGGTGTTCCAGGCGCTCGAAATGATACAGTCCGGCGCCGAATTCGATGCCATCGCGGATTGCCTGCGCACCGACCCCATCCTGACTTTCAAGCTGCTGCGTTATATCAATTCGCCCGGCATCGGCCTGCTGCAGAAGATCAACGAGATACCGCAGGCGCTTTTGCTTCTTGGCAGGGACCGTTTTTACCGCTGGCTGTCGCTGCTGTTGTTCGACAGCAAGAAGCCCGGTTACCACGAGAACATCCTGCGCGAACAGGCGTTGACGCGCGGCCGCTTCATGGAGATGCTGGCCGGGAAAGGACGGGTTCCGGCCGCTGGCGACCAGCTGTTCCTGACGGGCCTGTTTTCATTGATGAGCGTCATGCTGGCGCAGCCGCTCGAGGATGTGCTGAAACAGGTCTCGCTACCGGAAGCCGTCGCTTCCGCGCTCAGGGGCGAGGCAGGCGCGATGCACGATGCGCTGATACTGGCGATCGCGGTCGAGTCGGGAGAGGGCGATATGGCTGCCGCCGCTGCGCAATGCGATGTGGATGCAGCCGAGGTGGCGGGCATGATGATCGAGGCGCTGGCCTGGTCGCAACAGATCGCGGCAGTCGGCGAATAGGCGAGGCGTACTGCGCGGCATCGCCGCGCGCTTGCCAGGCTGTTCTTGTCATTGTCCGGTTTTCAGGTTTGATACGGGGAGCGAAGAATGTTTTGTCCCAAGTGTGGAAGCTCAAACGACGATACTGCGAAGCTCTGTGTCAGCTGCGGCCGTGCACTCCCGGCCGCGCCGATACCTTCCGAGCCTGCAAGTGACCAGCAGTATTACGCAGCCGTCCTGGGGTCCGACAACCGGGAATATTACCTGGACCATTTTTCCCGTTTCGACGACGAAGGGAAGATAAGCCCGACCTGGAACTGGTCCGCCTTGCTGGTGACGTTCTACTGGTTGCTCTATCGAAAGATGTGGGTCGATGCCGCGATCTATCTCGCGCTTCCTTTTACGCTGTGGGGCTTGTTCTGGGTCGTTGGTGCGGTGGCCGGCGGCCTGGTCGGCATCGTGGGCAGTCTGGGTTCTTTCGGGTACGCGGCCGTCGTGCTGATCGTGATGCCGATGTATGCGAACGCGCTTTACTACAGGCACTGCAGGAAGATGATCGAGTCCGTGCGCGCAACGACGCAAGGCACGCAGGCGCAGTTGGCCGAGCTTGCCGGGAAAGGCGGAACGAGCCGCGCGGCGTATATTTTCATATGGGTGGTCAATTGCGTTGCTGTCATCGGGGTCATGGCGGCCATTGCCATACCCGCTTACCAGGATCATGCGGCCAGGACGCGCATGGCTCAGGCGGTGACGGTGGGCAGGGATGCGACGGCATATGTCGATGGGTACTTCGATCAGTATCGCTCGGTCCCGCGCAACCTGGATGCGGCCGACTTCATGTCGTCGCTGCCGCCTTCCGTGAAGGCCGTCAGTGTGGATAACCAGACCGGTACGGTCACCATCACGATGAAAGGCGGCAAGGCGATCGACGGCAAATCGCTCAAGTTCGTTTCCGCGATCGCAGGCGGCGACCATTTGAGCTGGGCCTGCATGAGCGATGAGATCCAGGACCGATATCTGCCGCAGGAATGCAGGCGGTCGAGATGAATCAATGCATGAATGACAGTCGGGAGCAGGCCATTCCTGCCTGAAACCCGGCCCGGAATCAGTCTTCCGGGAAAACCCTGATGAGTACTTTGCCTTCCCGACCATCCCGATCCGAAAACAAGGATCACCTCGTTTTCCGCCGTGCCAATTCGACCGACGTGGACGCCATCGTCGCGCTGGTCAATTCCGCCTATCGCGGCGAGTCCAGCCGTGCCGGTTGGACGACCGAAGCAGACATCCTGGGCGGGCAGCGTACCGATGCGGAGGAGATATCGCGCCTCGTTGCGGAAGACGGTTCGGCGATCCTGTTGTGCCTGCGCGGCGGCGAGACCATTGGTTCGGTGCATGTGGAGCGAGTGGATGCGGCGACGGCGTACCTGGGCATGCTGGTGATCAGGCCGGTGTTACAGGGACGGGGACTGGGCCGTTGCCTGATGGATGAGGCGGAGCGCTTCGTTCGTGCGGAGTGGAGTGTCAGGCGTATGCAGATGCAAGTGATCACGCTGCGGCACGAATTGATTGCCTATTACGGGCGGCGCGGCTACCTGCCTACCGGCGAAACCAAGCCGTTTCCGGCTACCGATCCGAGATTCGGCCTGCCCGGGGTTGAGGGATTGATGTTCGAGGTGCTGGAAAAACCCCTGGATTGATCAGTGCTTCAGGCTCGCGGAAAAGATGGCCTTGGCCTTTTCCGAAAAGTTGAATTCGTTGAATGCGCGCTCGATCTCGGCCTGGTTGCGGCCTTGTGTGCGGTCTTCGAATTTGATGCCGATGGCCTTGCCGTTGGCGGCCAGCGTTTGGAAGGCAAAGTGCCAGAGTTGCGTTTCGGCCAGGCGCTCGCGCAGTTCGGCCTCTTTGGTGATCGTGATGCCGGCTTTTTTCAGTGAATCCAGGAAGTCCTCGAAGGATTCGTTACTCAATCTGCCCATTTTTTCTCTCCCTTGGCGTACGGTGTTTCCCGTCTTCAGGCCATTAACGCAGGATTTGTAACAAAGTTGACACGACAGTACAAAAAAACCGATTTAATTGTCTGGAGTACAGCAGGGTTTTTGATCCGCGGGACGAATGATCCGAAACGCGTCAACCCGCGTTGAGCAGCTCTGCCGGATACGGTTTGCTGGGGTAGTGAAAGGGAACGGGGCCATCCGGTTGACCGTGCAGGAACTGTCGGACAAAGGGATCCTGCGAGCCGATCATCTCGCTCGTTTCGCCTTCTGCGACCACGACGCCGTCGTGGATGAAATAGATGTAGTCGACGATCTTGAGCGACTCCGCCAGGTCGTAGGTCACGACCACCGATGAGATGCCGAGGGAGTCGTTCAGCTTGCGGATCAGGTTGGCGATGGTGCTGAGCGAGATCGGGTCGAGGCCGGCGAAAGGCTCGTCGTAGATGATCAGTGCGGGGTCGGTGGCGGTTGCACGCGCCATTGCCACGCGGCGCTGCATGCCGCCGGAAAGCTGGCTCGGCATCAATTTGTGGACATTGCGCAGACCGACCGCTTGCAGCTTCATCAATACCAGGTCGCGGATGATCTCTTCCGGCAGGTTGGTGTTCTCGCGCAACGGGAAGGCCATGTTGTCGTACACCGACAAGTCCGTGAACAGGCCGCTGACCTGGAACATCATGCCCATCTTCAGGCGCAATTTGTACAGTTCATGGCTGCTGAGTTCATGCAGCACCTGACCCATGAATTTCACGCTGCCCTGCGACGGGTTCAACTGGCCGGTGAAGTGGCGCAGCAAAGTGGACTTGCCGCTTCCGCTGGTACCCATGATGCCGACGACCTTGCCGCGCGGGACGGTGAGATTGATGCCCTTCAGCACGTCGCGCGTTCCGTAGGAATGATGCAGGTCGTTGACTTCAAGCAGATTGTCCATAGTTCGATACAATGATTGGGCTTCCTGCCGTCATTCTCACATGGAAGTGGCTGCAATCAAAGGGGCGGCCCAAAACAATCCCGCTCCGGTATTGTTTTGTCGGTGTGTTGTCGGACAATAATTAGAAAAATTGGGGGAATCGTGGCGAAAGTTCAGCTTGAACATCGGCATGTGATACTGGGAGAGCCCTTGGCGTTTGATCTTGTCGATCAACACGGAAGAGTGTGGCTTAAATACGGCTATGTGATCAAGAGTGAAGGTCAGCTGGATCGGCTGATAGACCGGGGCGTCTTTTTCGAGGAGATAATCGACGAGTCGCAGCGGCAGCAGCGGGAGAAAGAAAACGTATCTGTCTTTCTCGGCGTCAGTGAACTGGCGGATGAGTTTCAACAGCTATTCGACCGGAAACAGATCAATTACGGGGAAGTGTTGCGTGTCGCCGAACTGATCCAGGAGTTGTGCGAGCTTGATGGTGATGCGGCGCTGGCCAATATACAGTTGTACAGGAATGGCCGCTATTCCCTGCGGCATTCCTTCCACACCGCGCTGCTGACCGAGATGCTCTTGAGGCATCTGGATCGGCCACGGGAGGTCAGGTGTCACGCCCTTGCCGGCGCGCTGACCATGAACATCGGCATGCTTGAGTTGCAGGACCTGCTGTATCAGCAGAATGTGCCGCTTACGCTCGAACAAAAGAGGGACGTCATCGCCCACCCCCAAATGGCAGTCGAGGCACTGCGCAAGCAGGGCATCGATCATCCCGTCTGGCTCGAGGTCGTCGAACACCATCACGAAATGATCGACGGATCCGGTTACCCCAAGCGTCCACCCGTGAATGTGTTGAGCATCGAATCCCAGGCCGTATCGATGGCGGATCGTTTTTGCGCAATGATTTCGGAGCGAAAATATCGCCCCGGAACTCTGTCCAATTTGGCGGCGCAGAATTTGTTGAGCCGCCAGGCGGCCACCATTGCGCCAGTTCTAGCAAATGCTTTCAGAAAAGAAGTGGGGAACTATCCGCCCGGCACCCTGGTTGCCCTGGCTAACGGGGAAGTGGCTGCGGTGATCAGGCGTTTGTTGAATCCGGAACATCCCCTGATGCGCAGCCTGCGATCGCCGAGCGGCATCCGTTATGCAGAGCCTCCGAAGCGAATAGCCAGCGGACCTGTTTTTGCCATCAAGGAAGCCGTGGATGCACAGGTGATCAAGGATTGCGATTGGGCAAGCCTGTGGCCGCGGGTGGAGCTGGAAGAGAGTAAAGATGGAGAGGCTGGCGCCGCGTGAACCGGCAGAGCCATCTGGTTGTGTGTGGCCGTCAGGTTGCTGAGTGGCATATCTGTCACGCCTCCGGTGTGATGCATTGATTTATTTCGGCAGGCTCCTGGCATTGTCCTCGGCCTCATCGTCGGCGTGGCGGATCACGGTGGGCGTCACCGTAATGGTCTCGCCCTTGCGTATGCCGTAATGTTCGTTCAGCAGATGAGCAATCAGATTCGCATGGTTCTGATCGGGAACCAGCGCCAGCGTCATGTTATCGCCTTCGGTATGCAGGCTGACGCGAAAGAAATGCGCGGGTAAGCGGATGTAAGTGCGATGCATGTTGGACCTCCCTCAATGGGCTTGCTTGTCGGCACTGATCGCAGATCATCCATCTGTCACAGCTCAACGGATGGGCGTTCTGCGGACTTGTCGTAACGCTACTGCCGGGCTCGCATTTTGTAAACAGGATAAAAGATATAGACCTTTCCGGACTGGGCAGTAGCCGCAAACGGAAACTGTCGATAAATCAATCAGGACGGACTAGGATCGCCGCCTCAGTTCGATTCTTCCTTCGCCATCTCCAGTTCCAGCCAGCCTTCCTCCAGCTCAGCCACTTTTGCGGCCAGCCGCGCATGCTCGGCATTGAGCTGGTTCACTTTCGCGCGGTCGGGGTTCGAATAGGTCGCGGGGTCGGCGAGTTGCTGGTCGACGGCGGCGAGTTCGGTCTGCGCCGCGGCCAGCGCGGTTTCGAGCTTGTTCTGTTTGGATTGCAATGCCTTGCGGTTGGGCTTGGGTGCGTTTGATTGGCGCGGCTTCTCAACTTGCGGCTGGGCAGCGGCTTCACGCGGACGGCGTGTCTCGATCCAGGTTTTGTAGTCTTCAAGGTCGCCATCGAACAGTTTCGCTTCCCCATCGGCTACTAGCCACAGTTCGTCGGCCACGGCGCGGATCAGGCTGCGGTCGTGCGACACGATCACCACGGCGCCGGTGTATTCCTCCAGCGCAATTGTGAGCGCGTCGCGCATGTCGAGGTCGAGGTGGTTGGTGGGCTCGTCGAGCAGCAACAGGTGCGGCTTCTGCCAGGCCAAGAGTGCCAAAGCAAGGCGGCTCTTTTCGCCGCCGGAGAAGCTGGCCACCGGGCGGTCTTCGCTGTCCCCGGCCAGACCGAAACGGCCGAGGAAATTGCGCAAGGCGAGAGTCGTTTCCTTGGGTGCCAGTCGCTCCATGTGTTGCAGCGGCGTGGCGGCGCTGTCGAGGTTCTCCAGCTGGTGCTGGGCGAAGTAGCCGATGCGGATGTCGGGCGTGAACTCGAGCTTGCCCGTGGTGGGCTGCAGCTCGCCCACCAGCAGCTTGATCAGCGT
This sequence comes from Sideroxydans sp., assembly GCA_027310665.1. Lineage (GTDB taxonomy): Bacteria > Pseudomonadota > Gammaproteobacteria > Burkholderiales > Gallionellaceae > Sideroxyarcus. The sequence goes on from DAIDAJ010000027.1 coordinate 20,858, forward strand.
GGATTTGCCAGCGCCGTTGGGGCCGAGCAGCGCGATGCGCGCCCCGGCGCGCAGCACCAGATCGATGTTGCGGAACAGTGTCTTGTCGCCATAGGCGAAGCCCATCTTCTCGGCACGCAGCAGCAGGTCGGGGCTGCGTTCGGGCGCTTCGATCTCCAGTTCGAAATGGCCGTCGCTGAGGTGCACCGGCGCGATGCGCGTGATGCGGTCCAGCGCCTTGATGCGGCTCTGCGCCTGTTTGGCTTTGGTGGCCTTGGCGCGGAAGCGGCGCACGAAGTCTTCCAGGTGGGCGATCTTGTCCTGCTGCTTGGCGAACGCCTGGTTCTGCTGCGCGATGCGCTCGGCGCGGGCGCGTTCGAAGTCGTCGTAGTCGCCGCTGTAGGTGTCGATGGTCTTGTCGTGCACGTGCGCGATGCGGTTGACGCAGGCATTGAGGAATTCGCGGTCGTGCGAGACGAGCAGGATGCTGCCGGGATAGCGTGCCAGATATTGTTCGAGCCAGAGTATGGCCTCGAGGTCGAGGTGGTTGGTGGGTTCGTCGAGCAGCAGCAGGTCGGCGCGGTGCATCAGCGCGCGTGCCAGGTTCAGGCGCATGCGCCAGCCACCGGAGAAGCTGGCGACGGTGCGCTCCAGCGTGTCATTGGCGAAACCCAGGCCGTTCAGCAGTTGCGCGGCACGCGCTTTGGCGCCGTAGCCGTCGATGGCCTCGTAGCGGTGCTGCGCGTCGAACCAGGCCGTGTCGTGGTTTTCCTTGGACAAGGTCTTTTCCAGCAAGCGCAGTTCGGCATCGCCGTCGAGCACGAACTCGAGCGCGGGCATGTCGGAGTTGGCGATCTCCTGTTCGACGAACGCGATGGTCTTGCCGGACTGCATGGCGATCTCGCCGCCGTCCGGCTTGATCTCGCCGCGGATCAGGCGGAACAGCGTGGACTTGCCGCAGCCGTTCTTGCCGACGAGGCCGATGCGCTGGTCGGCGAAGGCCTGTAGATTCACGTTCTGGAGTAGCGGGATGCCGCCTTGCATGTAGGTCAGGTTCTGGATATTGAGCATGGGTGCGATGATAACAGACGGGGTGGTCTGGCTAGCTCACGGCAATGGAGCTACTATCGCGATCACATCGGGGAGAAGATAAAGGGGGATGGCCGGGTGATTCGCTCAAACAGCTTTCTTGGGTTGCCCGATCGGTCACTATGCGTAAAAATACCTGGCTCAGTTGGAGCAGCGGCAAGGACAGCGCATGGGCGCTGCATGTGCTGCGCCAGTCCGGCGAATACGAGGTGACCGGACTGTTCACCACCGTCAATGCGGCATTCGACCGCGTCGCCATGCATGCCGTCCCCGTCGAGTTGCTGAAGCGGCAGGCAGAGGCGGTCAGCCTGCCTTTGCACCTGATCGAGATTCCCTATCCCTGTTCCGACGAGCAATATGATTACGCGATGACGGACTTCGTGATGCTCGCCCGCGACAACGGGGTGCAATGCATGGCGTTCGGCGATCTGCACCTGCAGGATATACGCCGCTACCGCGAGGAGCGCATGCAGGGCACCGGGATCGAGCCGATATTCCCATTGTGGAACAAGCCGACGCGGGCATTGCTGGAAGAGATGCTGGCGGGCGGCTTGCGTGCCTGTCTTACCTGCGTCGACCCGCGGGCGTTGCCTGCAAAATTTGCCGGGTGCGAGTTGACGACCGCATTGGTGGACAGCATGCCATCCGGCGTCGACCCGTGCGGCGAGAATGGGGAATTCCACACTTTTGTCTTCGATGGACCGATGTTCGCGCAGCCGCTCGATATCGAAATGGGTGAGGTCGTTGAGCGCGACGGATTTGTGTTTGCGGATTGCCGGTTGCGGCACCCTCGGGATTAGGCCGCGGTTGCCTGGCGCAGGACGGGCGCCGCATGTTTTCGCCTTGTTCGTACACTTAGCCGTAGCCGACGCAGGGTTAAGTGAACGCAATAACCGGGAACCGTGTTATGTTCGCGTGGCCTCTTGCAGAATATTCCCCATCCCACTCTGATCGTAACCGTGATGTTTAGATTTATTGCCGGAGTTCGCCGCATTCCCGCCGCTTCATGGTTGCTGTGCGTGTTGTGTATCGTGCCTATCGCCAGCGTGGCTTCCCCGTTGCGACTGGAAGGCAACTGGTACCAGGCGCCTGCAGATTGGGTTTACGACGGACAGCACAGCCCGGACAACGCGGGACTGACGCCGGTCGATAGTGTCTCCCGCACCGGCGGACGCTTTGTCTTTGAGGCTGACCTGTCGATAGACCAGTCCGGCACCCAGGTTCTGGACTTCAAGAACTCCAGCGTGATCGGTGTGTTCCACCACTGGATATTCGATCGCGAGGGCCGACAGGTTGGCTCGGCAGAAGGGGGTATCGAGAATGCTGCCGATAATCCGTTCCTGCTGCGCCATGGAAGAGAGTTCCACTTGCCTCCGGGCCATTACCGTCTGATCACCGAAGTTTCCGCTCCATTCTTTCTCGCTCGCCCGCAGCCCTATATCGATTCACTGTCGCACTACCGGCAAGCCATCAAGCCGGGTAACGCGCTCGTATTCCTCTGCCTGGGGATACTGCTCGGCCTTGCCATCTATTACTCGGCGCTTGCCCTGGTCCGGCGCAACGTGGTTGACGGGATGTATGCCCTGTTCATCCTGGGCAACCTGCTATACAACGGCACGGCGCTGCTGGTCTATCCGGACCTGTTCGGCATGCACTGGTTCTATCTGATCAGCATGCCGATCCTGTTCTCGAACTGCGCGTACGCGATGTTCGTGATCACGCTGCTGGATATCCGCCGCGACGGCAATCCGCGCCTGTACCGGCTGGGCATGTGGCTGCTGGCATTGCTCGGGATATTCATCCTGCTGGCGCTGTTGAAGCCTCACTGGTCGCTTGAGCTGGATCGCTACGGCGTGGGGCTGTTCCTGCTCTTCGGCCTGGTCGCGGGCATCGTGCGCGCGAGGCAGGGCGAAACCACTGCACGCCTGTACCTGGTTGCCATCGTCACCTTCTGTGTGTTGGGCTTCGCCTCGATCGTGCTGGGCGGGCTGCCCGGCATCTACACTTTCTATATGGAGCATATGGGCCTGGCGGCAGTGACGGTCGAAGCGTTGTTGCTGGCGCTGGTGGTCGCGCAGCAGTTTGCGCAAATGCACAGGGAAAGGGAAAGCGCCCTGACGCAAGCCCGGAGAAACAGGAAGCTCGCACAAACCGATGCATTGACCGGATTGCCCAACCGTTACGCGCTCGAATTGGACTTGGCGCAATTGCCCGTGGAGGGAAGCCTGACCTTCATCGATCTGAACGGCCTCAAGCACTATAATGATCGTTTCGGTCACGAACGCGGCGACGAATTGCTGTGCAGCTTCTCCCGGAACCTGAAGAACCTGTTGCCGGAATGCGCCTGTCTGCATCGCCTGGGGGGTGACGAATTTGCGATCACCTGCAAGGAAGGCGACATATCACGGACGGAGGCCCGGATCGGTGACGCGATGAAGGCGCTGCATGCCGAAGGTTTCGAGTCCGCGGGCGTCAGTTTCGGCTCGGTCAGGGTGGCGGAGAATCCCGCCAAGGACAGACTGATGCGCATGGCAGACGATCGCATGTATGAGAGCAAACGTCGCGGCAAAGTACCGCAGCCATCCTGAGGGCAATCGGGGCTGGTCCCGATTTCCTGGTTCTTTCTGCCCGGTCAAGTTCGTAACGGATTTATGATGGCGCCTGCAAGGGCGACTCTTGGGAGCTTATTTCGATGGCAAATACCAACACACTGGCAAGCCTGCAGCCGCGTCCGGTCTGGTCGCATTTCGCCACGCTATGCGCGATCCCGCGGCCATCGCTGCACGAGGCGGCGTTGCGCGAACATCTGATCGAATGGGCGCAGGCGCGCCACATCGCCACCCACGTTGACGAGGCGGGCAACCTGATCCTGAAGAAGCCTGCCAGTCCCGGTTGCGAGGCGTTGCCCGGCGTGGTCATGCAGGGCCATCTCGATATGGTGTGCCAGGCCAATGCCGGAACGCGGCACGACTTCGAGCGCGACCCGATCGACACGCAGGTGAGCGACGGCTGGGTGGTGGCGAAAAACACGACGCTGGGCGCGGACAACGGCATCGGCGTCGCCCTGGCGCTGGCCGCGCTGGAAGAAGCCGGCCTGGTCCATCCGCCGCTGGAGGTGCTGCTCACCGTCAACGAGGAATCCGGCATGGACGGTGCGCGCGGGCTGGCGGCCGGCATGTTGCAGGGCAAGACGCTGATCAATCTGGATACCGAGGAGTGGGGGCATTTCTACCTGGGCTGCGCGGGCGGCGTGGATGTGGAGTTGCGCCACGATTGCGAGATGCATGCGCTGCCGCCGGACTTTGTGGTCCTGCGCTTCGATGTGTCCGGCCTGCGCGGCGGCCACTCCGGCATCGACATCCATCTCGGGCGGGGCAATGCGATCAAGCTGCTGGCGGAAGCGCTGCGCGACTTGTCCGCACACACCGATGTGCGCCTGATCGAGTTCAACGGCGGCACGGCGCGCAACGCGATCCCGCGCGAAGCGTTCGCGGTGTGTGCGCTGCCGGCGGCCGCCGCGTCGGGAATCGACGAGTGGGTGCAGCACCGGCACGAGTCGTGGCAGCGGCGCTTCGCGGAGACCGATGCCGGCGTGGCCTTCAGCTATGAGCTGGACGAGATGCCGGTGGGACAGTCCATTCATCATGCGGAGCGCGACCGCCTGCTGACTTTCCTCGACGTGGCGGCGAACGGCGTTTCGCGCATGAGCGATGATTTTCCCGGCGTGGTGGACACGTCGGACAATCTGGGTGTGGCGCGGCTGGCGCACGGGGCGTTCCATGCCACCTTCAAGGTGCGCTCGCTGCATGACGGCCGCGCGGATGCGCTGGCCGACAAGCTGATCACGCATGCCGCCGGCTACGCGCTGCGTGCCTGGAAGGAGGGCATGTACCCCGGCTGGACGCCTAACCCGTCATCCGGCCTGCTTGCGCTGTGCCAAGCGGTGTACACCGCGCAATTCGGCCGGCCCGCCAGCCTGCAGGTGATCCATGCCGGCCTCGAATGCGGCCTGCTCGCGGCCAGCCACCCTCATCTGGACATGATCTCGTTCGGTCCCGACATCCAGGGCGCCCACGCGCCCGGCGAGCGGGTTGAGATAGAATCCGTGGGGCGCTGCTGGCAATTGCTCAAGGCGGTCTTGCGGGCGCTGGCTGCCAACTAACGTGGTGCTGGATATCCGGTCCGAATCGACTATATGCTGAAATCATTGATTCAGAGTCTGAATGCATGGTCGCACTGGGGATGCGACGGCGTGGAGTCGCACTCTCTTCAACGCAAGATATTTCACGTCAACGTGGCTGCATTCATCGCGATCCTTTCGATGGCGTTTTTCGCGGTGCTCAATGCACTGACGGGAAACGCCGCGCTGATCAAGTCGGATATAGCGCAGATACCGTTCTACTTCTTCGTGCTGGCCGTACCCTGGCTGAATCGCCGAGGTCATGCCGGGTTCGCGCGCTGGCTGCTTTCGCTCTCCGTGACAGCGGCGATAGCGGCCAATATCTGGCTGGCCAACGGTTCATGGCTCGACCTGCATTTCTATTTCATTCTCATTGCATTGCTTGGTGTGCTGTTCTTCCCTTTGCGTCAATGGGTAAGCATCGTTCTTCTCTTTGTGGTGAACGCGTCGCTGTTCGTTTATTGCGGATATTTTGGCGTCGAACCCGATCCTGCGCTGTTGTCGCTGGACGCGACGACAGCCACGATATTCCGCGCTACCTATGTCAGTACCAGCCTGTTCACGCTGCTGTTCATCACCTGGCTGGGGGAATACGTGGCGAACAAGAACGAACGCGAACTGGAAAAGCTTTCGGGGATGGATCAGCTGACCCAGCTTCCCAACCGCCGCCGCCTGGAGCAGCGTCTGGCCGAGAAGATCGCTGTCAGCAAACGCACGGGGCAGCGCGGCGCGGTGATGTTCCTCGATCTGGACAATTTCAAGCCGCTCAACGATGCGCACGGGCATGCGGCGGGAGACATGCTGCTGCAGGAGGTGGCGCGGCGCATCCGCGGGTGTATCCGCGAGATCGATATGGTTGCCCGCTTCGGCGGGGACGAGTTCGTGATCCTGCTCAGTGAACTGGGAACGGACAAGGAAGATGCAAAGTGGCGCGCAGCCCAGGTGGCGGAAAAGATACGCGTCACGCTGGCGGAGCCTTACCGCATCGCCGCGCGAGCCGCGCAGGGGCCGACGGGGCAGGTGGAGCATCGTTGTCCCGCGAGCATCGGTGTCGAGATGTTCGTCGGCGGTGCGATGAGCGAGGTCGATATCCTGAAGCGCGCCGATGCGGCCATGTATGAGGCAAAGGAGCACGGGCGCAATGCGGTCAGATTCCATGAGGAAAAACAGCATGCGTGGGACAACCCGCAATTGCCGGCGACCGTCTGAGCCATGGTTGGCAGGCTCGGCACGTGACCGGATTTTCAACGGGACAGGCGATGCCTGAGCGCACATTCAGGGTCCGGCTCGACAAGACCCGGCAGGCCTGGGGAACCCCGGACTTTGCGGAAGTCCTCAAACAGGAGCTTGCGCAACTGGGGGCAGGCGGACTTCCGCTGCAACAGGGCTTGTCCACCGGCAACTATGTGGCCGATGAGCCGGTCACCGTGGTGATAAACCGCATCGCAGAGATGGGTAGCAACATTCGCGTCACCGCAGGCGTGTTTTTCAGGAGCGTGATCGGTGGATGCAGTTGCACGGACGATCCCACTCCGGCAAGCGACATCAACGAGTATTGTGAGTTGCAGCTCGACATCTCCCGAGACGGCGAAGTGACGGAGGTCGCGCCGGAGGCTGGAAGCTAGATGCGGCTGCCCGTTATGGCTCGTCGCACTGCCCCGGGGTCTCGTCCCGATGCGTGAATCTGGCGTCAACGTCAAGTGCAGTAAAATTCCAGGTGGCGGGGCGCAATACTTTCACGAATACCCCCACCAGCCTTCTGTACAATGGCGGGCTTGGTAAATACCAACCGAATACTGTCGTTTTGTAACATTCATTGAACCGGAGTCCATATTTTTATGAAAGCACCCATTCCTCTACGCGAAATCCCCCAGTCCAATATCTTTCGCAAAGGCGATGTCTTTGTGTTGTTCGGCGAGTTGTTCGGGCGCGGCTATGCCAATGGCTTGATCAACGAGGCACGCAAAGCGGGCATGACCATCATCGGCGTCACTGTCGGCCGTCGCGACGAGAGCAATGCGCTGCGCGCGCTGACCGCCGAGGAACTGGCGACTGCCGAAGCGAACCTGGGCGGGCGCATCATCAATGTGCCGCTGATGGCGGGCTTCGACCTGGATGCTCCCGCAGGCGAACCGACCCCCACCGATATGCTGGCCGATATGACGCTCAAGAGCTGGCAGGACGACAAGCTGGACTGGGCACACGTGGAGAAATGCCGCGCCGTGGGCGTGAAGCGCTTCAAGGATTCCGTGGCCAAGGTGATGTCCGAGCTGGACGGCATGATCCCGGACGGCAGCAATGCCTTCTTTGCGCACACCATGGCGGGCGGCATCCCCAAGGTGAAAGTGTTCCTGGCCATCGCCAACCGTATCTACAAGGGCCGCGGCGAGCGATTCCTGTCTTCCAGCGCCCTGCTCGACAGCGATCTGGGCAAGCTGATCCTGATGAATTTCGACGAGGTCACCGCCAACACGTTCCAGCACCTGATCGAAGGCAGCGCGGCGGTCCGCGCCCGTCTGGAAAAAACCGGCGGCCAGGTGCGCTACTCGGCCTACGGTTATCACGGCACGGAGATACTCATCGACGGCCGATACCAGTGGCAGACCTACACCAACTATACCCAGGGCAAGGCCAAGATGCGCCTCGAGCGTATCGCCGAAGATGCCTGGAAGCAGGGTATCAAGGCGACGGTCTACAATTGCCCGGAGATACGCACCAACTCATCCGACATCTTTGTGGGCGTGGAGCTCTCGCTGTTCCCGTTGCTGAAGGCCCTGAAGAAAGAAGACGGCGGAGCCTGGGCTGACGCTCAATGGCAAGCCTGTCGCGATGTGCTGCAGGAAGGGCACACGCTGGAAAGCCTGTTGCAGAAGATCGACGACTACAATGCCAGCGATGTCATGAAAGGATTCCGCAACTTCGAGGCGTGGCCGATGCCGAACTCGGCCGAACTGGCCGAAGTGATGATCGGCACGTCGGATGAGATCACGAAGATGCACAAGAGCCGCGACGCGCTGGTGACGGATATATTGAGTTCCCTGGTGCTGGAAGGCACCGGGCCGTTGATGTTCCGCGAGTCCTCGAATCCGGCCGCGCCGGTGCTGTGGCTGAACCACGACGTGATCGCAAAGCAGCTGAACTCGATGCATCGGTGAAATGCGGCGGCTGCGCCCGGCATGGTTCCCTGACGCGCCGGCAGCGTGGCCTTTGCATCGATGATGCGAAAGTATGGAATGACCAGATTACATTTCCTTGCCGGTTTGCTGTTCCTGTCGGGCTGCGCGAGTTCCCCTGTCGAACAGGCAAGAACTCCGTGGGAGGAGCTCAAACAGCAGACTCGACTATGTTTATCCGATGTCAGGAGCGACAGGGAGTTCAGTAGCATCGCCGACAAGGTCACGCTGGGCGGCACGTATGACCCGGATGTGTATTTTGAACTTGCGGGTATCAAGGATAGGCCCACCGCGGAAGAAAAGATCGTCATCCGGAAATGGGTGGCCCGGCTCAAGGCTTGCTACAAGATCAAGGCTGAAAGCTACGCCTACGAACCCGCAGGCGTAGCCAAGTGGGCTGCGATGACTGATGACGAACAGCTGTCCCTGTTGTCGGAGTTCTCGCGCGGCGATCTCAGCTATGGCCGGTTTGCGGTAAAACGCCTTGAGATCGACATGAAATACCGCGGGGAGATCACGCGCGCCGTATCCGCCGACTATAAGCGCCCGGAAAACCAGCCGCAAAAGAAAGACAGCGCAATTCCGAAGGCGCCGTCGGACTCGTCTTCGACATGCGGATGGGAGGGGAAGCAATGGGTTTGCCGTTCGCTTTAGGAAATGCGGCGACCGAATCCGTTCAGTAGATAATATGCGGAGGCAGTTCGGGCATGCCACGATCTCCGCCGCAGCTGCAAAGATGATGATTACTTGACACCATGAATTTGGACGCACGCACTCTGTTATTTTCCCTGATCCTGACCAACGCTTTCATGGTGATGGGGCTGTTCGTTGCCGTCTCCTGCAAGGAAGGGGACGGGAAGCAGGATGGCATCGCCAAATGGGCGGTGGCGATTCTGCTGCAAACGCTGGCCTGGATGTTGATCGCCGTGAGGGGAAGCATCCCGGACGCTCTCTCTATCGTTGTCGCCAATGGTCTCTTGTCCGGAAGTTATGCGCTGATGCTGGCGGCCATAGGCGAGTTCCAGCAGCGCGCGATTTCCCGCTGGAAGTATTTTTCACCTATCGCGCTGGCGATGCTGATCGCATCTGTGCTCGTCAATGACGTGCACGGACGCTTCATTTGGGGGGGCATGGTCTATATCTTTCAGCTGCTGCTGATCAGCCGTGCGCTGCTGACAGCCCCGGAAACGCACACCGGGCGAGCCTGGAAATTGTTGATCGGCGGAACCGTCATCGTCATCGCCGTGCTGGTGTTGCGCGCCATCGTCGCAATGACGGGCCAGACTATTCTGGCGCAACCCGGCGTCAACGATACACCCCACTGGGTCCAGGTCATTTCCTTTGTGGCTCTGATGGGATCTTCGCTGCTCGGCTCGGTCGGTTTCCTGCTGATGGCCAAGGAACGCACGGACCGGGAGGTCTTGCACCTGGCGATGACCGACAGCCTGACCGGCGTTCCCAACCGGCGTGCGCTGATGGACTATGCCGAGCGGGCGCTGGCTTTGCGCAGCGGCCGGTCCGTGGCGTTGCTGATGATCGATGTCGACCACTTCAAGCGTATCAACGATACCCAGGGACATCCGGCAGGGGACGAGGTGCTGCGCCAGATATCCCGCCTGCTGTCGAAAAGGCTGCGTGGAGGCGACTTGCTGGGCCGCTACGGCGGCGAAGAGTTTTGCGTGGTCGCGCCGGATACCGATGCGGACGGCGCGATGAAACTGGCCGAATCGTTGCGCGCAACGCTGGAATCCGCAGTACTGATGATAGAGAGCGGGAAGATCTCCGTCACGGTGAGCATCGGGGTTGCCCTCACTGCCGCCAATACTGAACGGGAGCTGAAAGACATCCTGGCGGAGGCGGATGTCGCGCTCTATTCCGCCAAAAAGGGCGGCCGCAACCGGGTGGCCTGCTTTGGTTAAAGCACCCGGCGCGGCATTCCAACCCGAAGGGGCGGGCACTAAAGAAGATCAGTCTCTTGGCAGCGACAATCACGCTGATGCTCCTGAATGCGCCTGCTTCTGTGTCGAGCGGAGGCGAGAGTGACTTTGTCTGATTCAATTCGACCGCTGGTATTTGCTGTCCTGATTGCGGTCGCGAATCCGTTTTGCGCCGAAGCTGTGGCCGCTTGTCCTCCCGCTACTGAGCAACCGACACCCGAGATGGTCCGGGCAGCGGTGCATCACGCCCGCAACCACGGCTTTTTGTGGCGCATCAGCAAGGGCGGGCACGCTTCGTATCTTTACGGAACCATGCACGTCGGCAAATTCGACTGGACGATTCCGGGGCCGGATGTCGCGAAGGCCCTGCGCGCGACCGATACGCTTGCCCTCGAGCTTGATTTTCTGGATCCGGACATCCGGAACCGGGTGAGCAAGGGCATGGTGACGCAACGCGTCATGGCGCTGCCCGCCCCGCTGGAAAAACGCCTGCGGGAACAGGCCGAGGCTGTGTGTATTTCCTACGATGCGCTTGCCGGGCTTGCTCCAGAGCTTCAGATCACGACACTGACCTTGATGGTTGGCCGCTGGGACGGGCTCGACGCTGCATACGCGATCGATGGCGTTCTGGCTGGGATCGGGCACAGCGCGAAGAAGGAAGTGGTTTCGCTGGAGACGCCCGAGTCGCAACTGCAACTTTTGCAAATGAAGGATGCGAAGGAGACCGTCACTTTCGTTCGGGAGAGCCTGGACGAAATGGAAACGGGCCGCGAGCGCAAACTGCTCGAACATCTCTCGCGGGTGTGGGCCGACTCGGATTATTCGGAGATGGAACACTACAGCGAGTGGTGCGATTGCATGAACACCGAGAACGAACGCGAGTTGATGAAGCGGATACTGGACGATCGCAATCCCAATCTGGCGGATCGCATCGATGCGTTGCACGCACGCGGAAAGAGGGTATTTGCCGCAGTGGGCAGCCTGCACATGTTCGGATCGACGGGGTTGCCTATGTTGATGTCAGAACGTGGTTATCTGGTGGAGCGTATTGGATTAAAATCGCAATGATGTGTGCATGACTGCGGTTTCCAAACTAGAATCACGCCATTGAAAAATCCCGGGGACTGTGGAATGAATCTGGCCGAATTGTTTCGTCACGAGACCGATTTGGAATCGCTTTATGCGGGACAGACTTTGTTCAATGAAGGAGAGAAGGGGCATCTGATGTACGTGCTCATGTCGGGCACCGCCATGATCATGGTGCGCAACAGGCTGGTGGAGACTGCGGAAGCGGGGGCCATCGTCGGAGAGATGGCGATGATCGACGACGCAAAGCGCACCGCGACCGTCATCGCGAAAACCGACTGCAAGTTGCTTCCCATCGAACGTCAGCGCTTCAATTTCCTGATTCAGCAGACCCCGAACTTTGCCTTGCATGTCATGCGCGTGATCGCCAACCGCCTGCGCAAGACGGATGCATTTTTGTAACTGCAGGAAACCGGACGAATAGAGGATCAAGATGAAAGTGACACCCGAGATGGTCAAGAATTACATCCAGCAGGGGCTGGAGTGCGAACACATCCATGTTGACGGCGACGGCCGTCATTTCGAGGCTGTGATCGTGAGCAAGGCGTTTGAGGGCATGGGGATGTTGAAACAGCATCAGCTTGTCTACAAGGTTTTGGGAGACAGGATGGGGCCGATACATGCCCTGTCCATGAAGACTCTGACACCGGAGCAATGGGCCAATCAGGCATAATCAATTCAGGAGAAGAAACATGGACCAAAAAGAAATCGCACTGGAAAAGATCAGGAAGACCGTTACCGAAAATCCCATCGTGCTTTATATGAAGGGTACGCCGCAGTTCCCGCAATGCGGGTTCTCCGGGCGCGCGGCACAGGTGCTCAAGGCGTGCGGGGTAGACCGATACGTCGCAGTGAACGTGCTGGCAGACCAGGAGGTTTTCGACAACCTGAGGTTCTATGCCGACTTTCCTACTTTCCCCCAGCTTTACATCAACGGCGAATTGATCGGCGGTTCCGACATCATGGTGGGACTGTATGAGCAAGGCGAGCTGCAGAAACTGATCGAGGCGGCCACAGCCCATTAGACGGCCGGGCTTCTCCGTCCGTTCTTGCCGGGCCGGCACCTGATGATATGATGGGGGCCACCCTTCGGTGGCTGCTTGCACCTGAAGCCTCATATCCGTTTCAAGGAACGACATGATGCAGTCCGGCCCGCGTGAAATCGTCACTCCTTTCCGGTCCATCCCCCTGGTGGTGCCGGAAGGCATGAAGCACAACGAGTTCTTCAACAGCACGGAAAACCTGAACGACCTGGTGAACAACAACGGTTTGCTGGTGAACACCGAGAACCTGTTGTTGTACCGCAAGGCGCTGGGGCACAGCACCGAGTTCGATTGCTCGATCATCTACAACACTTCCAAAACCATCCTGAATCCGCTGGGACGCCCGGTGCGGCGCACCCAGGTTGTGGAGAATGTGAGGCATGTGTGGAACCGGATGAATCAAATCATCTTCGATTACATGCTGGAGCAATATCCCGATCCGGACGAAGCGCTGATCCTGGCCGGTGAAGCGAGCCTCGATGCGACATGGCCGCTGACTTCTCCCGGCGTGCCGAGCATACGCATGCTGCACAACCATTTTGTCGTCTTTCCCATGGAGACGCTGCGCAAGGCCCGGCTTGCCGATGCAGACAATCCAAACCTGACCGATGGCGGGCAGCACAGCCTGTTCCAGGCTTACATGCGCGACGTGTACCACGAGTTCTTCGACCGGGCGCTGAGCCTGAAGATCCTCAAGCCCGCTGCCGAATCCGATGCCAGAATCGGCTTGACCGGTTACCCGCAGGGACTGCCCAGCTGGGAGATACAGGGCGGCGCCGCAGCGCTCAGGGACGTGCATTTCTGGAAGGAATACGACGAGGTGCTGAAAGGTTTTCTCGATTTCTATCGCACGTTCTTCTCGCAGGTTTCCACGCACAACGCGCCCATGCTGCCGGATGTCTATTTCCCGGACGAGGTCGAAAGCGTGCTGCTGTTCAACAATGATTTCATGAAGACGGCAAAGAAGGTGCGCGACCACTGCATCGTGGATGCGAAATACGCCAACGCGATACGCTGGCAGCCCGCTTTCAAACAGCTGATCTATCGCAACGATGCGGGCAAGCTGATCGTCACCATCAGCCAGAACTCCATCGGCAATGCCATCACCGAACTGCTTGGCGTCGTTGTGAATCGCATTCCGGACGCGGAAGCCTATGCCCGGCATGAACCCGCGCTCATTGCACGCCTGCTCGAGGTGCGCAGTCGCCTGATCGAGGCCGACCTGGGCGAAGGGATCGCCACGGAATATTGGCCGAAGGAATAAGTGCAGCCATTGTTGGCGGATGAATGGTCATTTCCGGATATCCGCGGCTGTAGTAGCTCGGGCTTCATCTGACAGGCGTCGTCCCATGATCGGCCGAAGCGGAAGTTAGAGGCAGCTCCTTGCTACTTCCGCTATGCACTGATAAGTGGACATGGCTACATTCGCAACCAATCAAACGGACTCGTTATAATGGGCTGCCGCCCAATTCAGACGTTAGGCCGCAGAAACCACCAAATCTTCACATGCCAGCATTTGACGAGCCGACAGCGGTACACAGCTATCTCAAACTCATGCATGAGGTTGTGATCCGGCTCGACCTCATATCGCATGCATGCAATGGACACCTGAACCTCACACCACCGTACGCTTTCGAGTACTGCTATCTCCAATATCGCCGCATCTGTGAACTGCTGGCCTTAGGTTGCCTTCAGTTACATGGGGACCTACCCGGCACAAAATCGAGCGCAGTTGCCAAGGAGTGGAATGCCGAGAGGATCATGAATCTTCTTCACCGGAAACATCCTCATGCCTTCCCACAATGCGTCATCGCCACGAAAACACCAAGCGGTTGTAGCTATGTTGCGAACTCAAAACCGAATGCCATGACCTTTGCGGAGTTTAAGAGCTTGTACAACAAGTGCGGACTGGTATTGCATCGAGGGACTATTCGGAGCATCGAGGCAGAGACACCCTTAGTGAAGTCAGACTACGACCAAGTAATCCAGTGGTCGCACAAGATCGTGGATCTTCTCAATCAGCACTTCATCAGTCGTGCCGACGGAAAGGGACTGTACTTCGTATCATTAAAGACGGAGTCAGGTGGCCCTGCCTGCAGCGTCCTTAGCGGATTCACTGAGGGGACAGTCATAGTGGCAACGTACAACTTGGATGTAGGTTCGCAAGGTGGCGGGGTACCAGATGCGGCCTAACCATTTGGTCGAGGCGAGGTGCAATACCACTGTACCCGCCTTGCCTCGAACGTTTCCATCACGTCTGTTTTGAATCGCACTACGGAAGTGATATTGATTAACCTGAAAGTCCGTTCAGGCCGAGTAACTATCTTTCGCCAAGGGCGGGGTCCTGACAGCGAATTCCTGGAGCCGGCTGTCCGCAGGACAGACTTATGCAGTTCTCAAGCACGATGTCGCAATGCCGATCACGGATTCGTTTTAGCCGCTTGCCATGCGACAAGCTTTGCACGCATGCGTTTGTAATGCGAACCGCGCCAGTAGATTCGTGCGCAGGTCGGGCAGTGCAGTAACTGTTCCTCTGGGCGGAGTGCGTCAGGCGGCGCGCGAGCTATTGCTGCATCGTCAGCGGGCACCAGCGGCGTGTTGTCTACCAGGCAACGGGTAAAGGAGTGACTCAGCCAGTCCAGGCGGTAATGATGAGCCAATAGTGCGGCCAGGTGATTCAGGGTTCCAGTGGGCAGGATGAGCGCAACGCCGCGCGCTGCCTTGTGTTCGCGTATGAGCGTATCCTGCGTCAGGAAATGGCGGCCATCGGCATGGCACTGCTGCAACAGTTCCGCGTCGCTTGCTCCATTCTGCGCAAGCAGCGCATCGTAACCGGCCGCGCGCAGGTAGCGGCACAGATGACCCAGCATTTCGTCACATAGGAATCGGGGAAGTGCTTTCATGGCGCACTCATTGTAAGCATGTGCGGCGTCATCAGAGCTATTACAATGGGTTTCCGGGCGATACCTGTCCGATGAAGTCTGGACTGCTGCACTTCATGCGGTCGCAAGCGCCTTCAATATCACTCTCTCCACTTCCACGCTTTCATTCCCGTCGCCCAGCCATACTTGCCCGTCCTGAATCGTGCACTGCAATTCCATCGTGCGCTGTGCGAGTTTGGCGATGGCGCGTGTGGTTTCTACCGGAAGGTTGATCACGGTGAGATTCTTGAGTCGTTCAAACTGGCTGCTATTCTGCGCAAACCACATATCGGCGATGCGTCCTCCGTAGGTGTAGACAATTACCTGGTTGGAGCGTCCGCAGGCTTTGCGAATCAGCTTCTCATCAGGTAGTCCCACGTCGATCCACAACTCGATCGCACCGGTCAAATCCTTCAGCCACAGGTCCGCCTCATCATCGTCTGTCATGCCCTGACCGAACTCCAGATACTCATGTGCGTGCAGGGCAAAGGCCAGCAGCCGCACCATAAGGCGCTCATCGGTTTCGGACGGGTGACGCGCCAAGGTGAGTGTGTGGTCCTGATAATAGTGACGCTCCATGTCCGCTATCTGCAGATGTGCCTTGAAAATGGTTGCCTTGATTGCCATTATTTTTCCTGATTCAACAAGTGATGCCGGTCATACTGAGTTCGTTCAGGTCGTCAGCTTACCTGATGCTGCTTTTCTGGCGGCAGATTCTTGTCTGCTCGTCCGTGGTTTTTCCCATCCGGATAGTGATGCATGGCGATTTTGCTTATCCATGAATCATCAGAAATTAAGTCTTCCGCAAAATATGCCGTTAGAGTTTTATTCCATTCTTGTTTGATGGGAATAATAAAAGGAAGACGATCAGGCTCTTGCGGAGTAGTGTGGACGTATTGATTTCCAAATGACATCGGGGAGGAATCATGAACCAGAATAACAGCCTGACGCTCAAGGCGCGCCTTTACATATTGCTGGGCAGCATGCTGTTGGGCCTGGTGCTGCTCGGCGGATATGTGGTGCTTGATCTTCGCTCGCATATGCTCGAAGAGAAGAAGCTCGCTATTCGTGCGATCGTCGAATCGGGCATGGGCGTCATACAGGAACAGTATGACTTGTTCAAAGCTGGCAAGATCACGGAACAGGAGGCTCAACGCCTGGCCAAGGACAACTTGCGGAAGAGCAGGTTTAACAGCGGTGCCGACTACCTGTTCATTTACGACTTCAATGGTGTCAGCGTGATGCATGGTGCCAAACAGGAGCGTGAAGGCAAGAATTTCCTGGATACCAAGGATCCCAATGGCAAGTACTACATGAAGGAATGGATCAATTTGCTCAAGAATGACGGCAGCGCCTACATGGACTACCTGTTTCCCAAGGCCGGCTCCAACGATCCGATCCCGAAAGTGGCGTACGCCAAGGTGTTCCAGCCCTGGGGCTGGTGGCTGGCGACGGGCGTGTACATCGAGGATGTAGATGCAGAGTTCAGGCAGGCGGCATTGAAGTCGCTCCTGTTCCTGGCGGTGATCGCGGCCGTGCTCGGCACGCTGGGC
Source organism: Sideroxydans sp. (assembly GCA_027310665.1). Classification (GTDB taxonomy): domain Bacteria; phylum Pseudomonadota; class Gammaproteobacteria; order Burkholderiales; family Gallionellaceae; genus Sideroxyarcus. The sequence goes on from DAIDAJ010000027.1 coordinate 37,819, forward strand.
TGGACGATCAACCGCAGTGTGCAGCGCCAGATCGGGGGGGAACCCGCGATGGCCGCGGAGCAGGCGGAAGGATTCGCCAGCGGCGACCTGACGCGGCGCATCGTGTCGTCCAGCGACCAGCCGGGCAACCTGCTGGCGACCCTGGGGACGATGCAGGACCGGCTGGCCGGTATCGTGCGCAGCATACTGGCCAGCACCGAAGTGCTGGCCAAAGAATCCAAAGAATTGTCGGTGGCCGCCAACGAG
>DAIDAJ010000047.1 GCA_027310665.1 Sideroxydans sp.
CGGGAATCCCGCTTTTTCTGCCAGATCGAACTGTGCATCCAGCAGTGCCTCGCGCAGCTGCGGCACTTCCTTGTCGTAGGTTGCCTTGTCTATCTTGTGTCCGAGTTCGGCGGATTCAAACATGCAGCCCCCTTTGCTCGATTACAGCTGATCCGGCGCGATGACAAGACGCAGTACGGTCTGGAAATCACCCTCGCGCTCGCGTCGGCTGAACCACCAGACGGCGCCCTTTTTGATACTCCAGAAATCCGTGTGTCCCGTCATCAGGAGCGAGGCCAGTTCGCCCATCCACGGTTGGTGTCCGACCAGCAGGACCGCGCCGCCAGCCATCGGCCAACCGGCGGCGGGGATGGCGGTCTGCGGGGTGGCGTGCACACCGATATTGGGGGCAGTGATGAAATGGGGGGTGAGTGCGCCGGCCGTTTGTTGCGCGCGCAACGCGGGACTGACCAGGATACGGGTATCCTGCGGCAAGCGTCCCGAAAGGAAGTTCGCCATGTGTTCCGCTTGCCGCCTGCCTTTTTCAGTGAGCGCGCGGCCAAGATCAGGTTGTCCTTCGGCAGCTTCGGCATGTCGCCAAAGTATGAGCTCCATCGATTTCCCCGTTTATTACACTATCGGCCGCCAGAATATACCGTATATACTGTTCAGGCTACACTCAAACCAAGGAGTCCGACATGAGCAATACTGCCCCGCGCAAACCCGCTGTCAGAAAATCCCCTGTTGTACGCAAGCCTGTTTCGGCAAAGGTAGCAGCCAAGCCGGACAAAAAGCAGAAAAAGAAGGCGGACCCCAAGGTTAAGGTCGTGCGTGACAGTTTTACCATGCCTCAAACAGATTACGACTTGATTGCGGCGCTCAAGCAGAAGGCGCTCAAAGCCGGACTGCATGTGAAGAAAAGTGAACTCTTGCGTGCCAGCCTGCAGGCTTTTGCCAAATTGAACGCTGCTCAATTGAAGCGTGCGATCACCAGTCTTGAGAAGATCAAGACCGGGCGCCCGAAGAAAGACTAGTCCGTCTCTGCCGCCGCAAGCGGCTGTGCCAGTACCTGCAGCAACGTAGTTTGCGCGCAGTTTGCAGCGCTGCGGGAGGGGGATTTGCGATGCCAGAAGCCGTTACAGTCCATTTCCCAAGCTTGGCAATTATCTTTCAGGTAGCTCTTCAAGCCTTCGTCCAGAACACGCTTTTTTAGCTTGTCATCCAGCACGGGGAAGCAGACTTCGATGCGGCGGAAGAAGTTGCGATCCATCCAGTCCGCACTGGCCAGATAGACATCGTGCGCCAGGTCGTTGCGAAAGTAGAAAATACGCGTGTGTTCGAGGAAGCGCCCGATGATGGAAAGCACGCGGATATTTTCGGACAGGCCGGCGACGCCGGGGCGCAGGGCGCAAACCCCGCGTACGATCAGATCGACCTTGACGCCTGCTTGCGATGCCTCGTACAGCGCGGTGATGATCTCCGGCTCCAGCAACGAGTTCATCTTGGCAATGACGTGTCCGCGCTTGCCTTCTTGGGCGAGCTTGGTTTCGTTGCGGACGGCCGCCAGTACATTGGTATGCAGGGTGAACGGGGACTGCCACAAATGGCGCAGCTTGCTCGCCTTGCCCAGACCGGTGAGCTGCATGAAAACCTGGTTCACATCGGCACACATCTCTTCGTTGCTCGTGAACAAGCCAAAATCCGTATAGAGCCTCGCGGTTCGCGGGTGATAGTTGCCGGTACCCAGATGCACGTAACGGCGCAATTTATTGTCTTCGCGCCGCACCACCATCAGCATCTTGGCGTGCGTCTTGTGTCCCACCACACCGTACACCACATGCGCGCCGACCTCTTCCAGACGGCTGGCCCAGTTGATATTGGCTTCCTCGTCGAAGCGCGCAAGCAATTCCACTACCACCGTGACTTCCTTGCCGTTGCGTGCGGCAGCAATGAGCGCTTCCATCAGCTCCGAATCGACCCCGGTGCGGTAGACCGTCTGCTTGATGGCGACTACGCTGGGGTCCACGGCGGCCTGCTGGATGAAATCGATCACCGGCTTGAAGGACTGGTAGGGATGGTGCAGCAGCACATCGTTCTTGCGCAGCACCTTGAACATGTCCGCTCCCTTCTTTTGTAACAAGGCGGGCGTGCCGGGTGCAAAAGGGGCGAACTTGAGATCGTCGCGGACGACCTGGTCCGGGATGCGCATCAGGCGCACCAGATTCACAGGGCCTTTGACCCTGTAGAGATCCTCCGGCTTCAATTCGAACTGTTGCAGCAGGAACTCCGACATCTCGGGAGGGCAGTTGTCGGCGACCTCCAGGCGCACTGCATCGCCAAAGTGGCGCTGCGGCAATTCGCCCTGCAGGCTGATGCGCAGGTTCTTCACTTCTTCCTCGTCCACGAACAAGTCGCTGTTGCGCGTTACGCGGAACTGGTAACAGCCGCGCACCTCCATGCCGGCAAACAGCTCGCCGACGTGCGCATGCAGGATGGAAGAGAGGAACACGAAGCCGTAAGGACAACCCGATATCTCCGGCGGCATCAGGATGGCTCGCGGCAGCACGCGCGGCGCCTGCACGATGGCCTTGGCGGCGTTGCGCCCGAAAGCGTCCTTGCCCTGCAGTTCGACGGTAAAGTTCAGGCTCTTGTTGAGCACGCGCGGGAAAGGATGCGCCGGGTCGAGACCGATGGGCGTCAGTACCGGCATCACCTCGCGCAGGAAAAAATCCTTGACCCAGGCTTGCTGCGCTTCATTCCAGTGCGTGCGGCGCAGGAACTTGATGCCCTGTTGCGCCAGGGCGGGAACGAGTTCTTCGTTGAACAGCTGGTACTGCCGGGCGATGAGCTGGTGCGTCGGCGCGTACAGACGCTTGAGGATCTGCGTGGCCTCCAGGCCGTCCGGCCCGGCCGCGAGGCCACCCAGCTTGGCTTGCTCTTTCAGCCCCGCAACGCGGATCTCAAAGAACTCATCCAGGTTGCTGCTGACGATGCACAGGTATCTCAGCCTCTCCAGCAAAGGAACCGCCGGGTCTTCCGCCTGCGCCAGGACGCGACGGTTGAATTCGAGCAGGCCGAGCTCGCGGTTCAGGAAGTTTTGCGACGGGAACGTTTTTGCCATGGGGGGACTGTCAGCGTACTGCGTATTGGCGGTGATTCAGTTTTTCGGCGGAACGTATCCAGTGGGCATCGCGGTGCCGGCACCGAAGAAATAATTCTCCATTTGCTCGGCAAGGTATTTGCGCGCCTTTGCATCGGCGAGGTTGAGGCGATTTTCGTTCACCAGCATGGTCTGGAACTTGATCCAGCCCTGCCAGGCTTCCTTGGACACGCTTTCAAAGATGCGCTGGCCGAGCGCGCCGGGATAGGGAGGACGATCCAGCCCTTCCGCTTCGCGTCCGAGTTTTACACACTGTACTGTTCTTGCCATGATGAGGTTCACTCCGAGATTATGCTTGAGGAGTGTGACATTACCGTGAATGCGCGCCTAAATCCAGCGGCAATGCACCCGGCACGATTCGGCCTGTGACCAACGCGAAACCTGAGAAACGGGGCAAGCGGCTTCTTCGACAGACGCCTTACCGCAGGGCAAGCACGAACACCTTGGAGCGCCGCTGGTAGTTGTAGAGGGTCTTTTTCTGTGCCGGGAGCTGCTCCACATCGACCTCCTTGAAGCCCCGCTCGACGAACCAGTGCGCCGTGCGTGTGGTCAGCACGAACAGCTTCTGCAACCGCATCGACTTCGCCCGAGCGGCGATATGCTTGAGCAGGACGTCACCGTAGCCGTGATCGCGGGCGGCAGGCTGCACCGCAAGGCAGGCGAGCTCACCCGCCTTTTCGTCTGCAAAAGGATAAAGCGCCGCGCAACCGATGATGCGATGGCCGTGTTCCAGCACCACGAAACGACTGATCTCGCGCTCCAGCAATTCGCGCGACCGCCTCACCAGAATGCCTTCCGCTTCCAGGGGCTGCAACAACTGCAGAATGCCGCCGACGTCCTTGATGGTCGCATCGCGCAGGGTGTTCAGCGTGCTTTCCACAACCATCGTGCCTATGCCTTCGTCGCTGAACAACTCCTGCAGCAGCGCACCATCCGTGTGGCGGCTGACGAGGTGCGTCCTTGCCACCCCCGCTTCGCAGGCACGCACGGCACAGGGCAGGAACAGGCCGACGTCGTCCGGAAGCCTGCGCTTTCCCGACAGGATTTTGGTGGCTTCGGCGATGGTCAGCTCTTTCAGCAGCGAGCCCTCCTTGTCGTGCACGCCGTCGGTGTCGGTCAGGAAGATCAATTTGTCCGCATCGAGGGCGATGGCGGTGGCAGTGGCGACGTCTTCCAGCGTCAGGTTGAAGACTTCTCCCGTGGGTGAATAGCCCAGCGGCGAGAGCAATACGACCTCGCCGAATTCCATACGGTCTTTCAGCGCCGCGACGTCAACTTTGCGCACACAACCGGTGTGCATCAGATCGACGCCATTGATGACTCCGATAGGTTGGGCCGTGATGAAGTTGCCTCCGGCCACCCGGATATCGGCATTGGCCATCGGCGAATTTGCCAGGCCCAGCGACAGCAGCGCCTCGATCTCCACGCGCACCCGACCGACCGCCTCCTTCACGCACTGCATGGTCTCGGCGTCGGTGAGACGGATGCCGTGGTGATAACTGCCTTCGATGTTGTTCTGAGCCAGCCTCTGCTCGATCTGCGGCCGAGCGCCATGCACCAGCACCAGCCGTATGCCCAGCGCTGCCAGCAGGTTGAAATCGTGGGTCAACTCGACGAATTTGCCGTCAGCCACCACTTCGCCGCCGAACGCGATGACAAATGTCTTGCCGCGAAACGCGTTGACATAGGGCGCAACGGAACGAAACCATGCAACGAAATCGGGAGGAGAGTTGGCGGGGGCGGTTGGCATGGTGTTCGGTTAACTCCTCAATTTGGTGGAGAAGCGCAAGATTCGGGCAGGGGCATTATATTTCAATTTATGAGGACGATCGGCGCGGCATGGCGCTACTCTTCATCGAGCAGCTTGCCGGCGATCGCCCGGTTCTCGTCCGGCGGCTCATCGAAGGCGATGTAGGTGCGGCTGTGACGCGGTGGGGCGCAGCCCGCTGGTGCGGGAGCAGCCGCGTACACCATCACTCCTCGTCCAGTAGCTTGCCCGCGATGGCCCAATTCTCGTCGGGCAATTCGTCGAACGCGATGTAGGTGTATGACTTCGGCTTGTGCGCGATGCGCTCCAGGGTGTCGGTGATCTCCTCGGCGATCCTGGCTTTCTGTTCCCGGTTGAGAATGCCGGCGATGCGGATATTGACGTAGGGCATGGCGCCTCCTTGCGTGAATCAGTTGAAATCTCCCCACAGCGTCTGCAACGCGGCGATGCCGGCAATGGCGGCAGTCTCCGTGCGCAATACGCGCGGGCCCAGCAGAATGGGGGCGAATCCGGCTTGTCGGGCGAGGTCGGCTTCGCCGGCAGTGAAGCCGCCCTCCGGGCCGATCAGCAGTGTAGCGCGGCCTTGCGGTCGCGGCTGACCCTGCAGCTTGCTCGTACCGCCGGGCAGCAGGATGAATTTGCCACCGGCTTCCTGGCGCATCCCGTTCAGCCATGTGCCCAGCTCCTGGGGTTGATGCAGTTGCGGCAAGGTGTCGCGGCCGCATTGTTCACAGGCGGAGATCGCGACATTGCGCCAGTGATCGGCGCGTTTCTCGGCGCGCGAGCCGGTGAGTTTCGCCACGCTGCGCAGCGTCTGCACCGGCACGATCTCGGCTGCGCCAAGCTCGGTCGCCTTTTGCACTACCCAGTCCATTTTCTCGCTTGTGCACATGGCCTGCGCCAGCGCGATCTGCAGCCCCGATCCCTCGCGTCCGGGTACGGCCTGCAGGTTGCCGAGCACGACATGCTTGCCCTGGATCGAGTCGATGGCGGCATCGAACGCATTGCCGAGACCGTCGAAGATCTGCACCGCATCGCCGACACGCAGGCGCAACACGCGGCTGGCATGATGGGCTGCCTCGGGCGGCAGCTCGTAGTTGCTGCTCGGGGGCAGCGGCGGCGGGCAATAGAATCTTGGTGCAGACATGGCGGGTAAGGGCGTCGGGACGGGCGTGATAATATATTGTCCAGAACAATAACGCAGGTCTTTGAGGAGGAAAAACCATGGTCAGTCTGCAACCCCCCCTTTGCGATTTCGGCTGGAAGGCCCGTCCGTTCGATCTTCCGGGCGTGGACGGAAAACGCCACACGCTGGATAGCGCGCGCGGCAAGAATGGCTTGCTGGTGATGTTCATCTGCAACCACTGTCCTTACGTCAAGTCGATTCGCGAGCGCATCATCCGCGACACGCATGAACTGCAGCAGCACGGCATCAACAGCATCGCCATCATGTCCAACGATCTGGCCGACTATGCCGAGGACTCGTTCGACAACATGAAACTGGTGGCGCGGCAGTACAACTATCCGTTCCCTTACGTGTGGGACGAGACGCAACAGATCGCGAAGGATTACGGCGCCGTATGCACGCCGGATTTCTTCGGCTTCAATGCCGACCTGGAATTGCAGTACCGCGGCCGTCTGGACGCGTCGCGCAAGGAGGCGGTGCCGGATGCCCCGCGCGACCTGTTCAACGCCATGCTGCAAGTGGCGAAGACCGGGCAGGGCCCGCGCGAGCAGATCGCCAGCATGGGCTGTTCGATAAAATGGGCGCAGGCCGAGTGAATCCCGATCCCATGTCGCGGAAGCGCTAATGCACCAAGAGGCGCGGAAACATTGAACGCACGAGGACAAATGCGGTAGCATCTGGGTATGGGGGTGTCCACGACAAGATGGACGCAGATCAATCAGGGAAAAGGTGACGACGTGGGCGAAGGTCTGGCTGGTATCCGTGTGGTGCTCATTGACGACAGCAACACCATACGCCGTAGCGGCGAGATATTCCTGTCGCAGGCCGGTTGCAAGGTCGTGCTGGCGGAAGACGGTTTCGATGGACTTTCCAAAGTAGTCGACAACAAGCCCGACATCATCTTTGTCGACGTCATGATGCCCCGTCTGGATGGTTACCAGACTTGTGCGCTCATCAAGAACCATCTCGAATTCAAAAATACGCCGGTAGTCATGCTGACCAGCAAGGACAGCCTGTTTGACCGCGCGCGCGGCAAGCTGGTCGGTGCCGATCAGTATCTGACCAAACCGTTCAGTAAAAAAAGCTTAATTGAAGCAGTGACTATGCATACAACCAAACATAGCGGGGGAATGGAATATGGCAATTAACAAGGTGATGGTCGTGGATGATTCCGCAACCGAGCGGCATGTGCTGGGGGATATCCTCGGCAAGAAAGGCTATTCGGTTGTCTATGCCGAGAGCGGCGAAAAGGCCGTGGAGAATTCCAAGACCGAGCTGCCAGACCTGATCCTGATGGATGTGGTCATGCCGGGACTGAACGGTTTCCAGGCCACCCGCGCGATCACGCAAGACCCGGCGACCAGACACATCCCGGTGATCATCTGCACCACCAAGGGGCAGGAGACGGACAAGATATGGGGCATGCGCCAGGGTGCGAAGGACTACATCACCAAGCCGATCGGTGCGGAAGAACTGCTCAGCAAGATCGCGGCCTTAGGCTAGGTACCGGGCCGACATGTCGAAGCGTTTCAACCTGCGGGAATTTCAACAGAATGTGCTGGAACGGCTGCAAGCCCAGGCGGCAGGCGGCGGCAAAAGTGTATCTACGCTCGGCGTGCAGGTGGGCGACGGTTTCTGGCTGGTCGACATGTCGGACATCAATGAAGTCCTGCCACCACCACCCCTGACGCGCGTGCCTTTGACCAAGCCATGGTATAGCGGCGTTGCCAACGTGCGCGGCAATCTTTACAGCATCGTCGATTTTGGCGTCTACACGGGCGGGGCGGCGATTCCGCACGAAGGGCAAAGCCGCGTGTTGCTGGCGGGCCAGAAGTTCTCTTTCAACGCGGGATTGCTGGTGTCGCGCGTACTGGGACTTCGCAACTCCACCGAGTGGGAGCAAAGCGAAGAAGACGGTGAGGTTCGCCTGAAGGATAGCGGCGGACAGGTGTGGCGCAAACTGGAAATGGCGAAGTTGCTGCAGCAACCGGAATTTTTACAGATCGGGGCGTAAATCGCGCTCGGAAGGAGAAAGATATGGCATTTAAGTTACCGTTCAAATGGCCGAATAAAAAAGCGCCGGGCTTCGTCAACAAGGGCGAACTCAAGGCAAAAGATGTCAGGACGATACAAATACCATGGTTCAGCAAGCAGTCATTTGACAAGCAACTGCGCGTCCTGGGCGCATTGTTGCTGCTTTTTCTGTTCATCGCGGCGGCGTTTACCTATATCGATACGCGCGACACGTCCTATAGTTCGCACTACGTTGCGAGATCATCCAAGCTGCTGATGTTGTCGCAACGCCTGGCGAAAGACGCGGCAGCCAGCTTCTCGGGCGATTCGGCAGCGTTCGAGGAACTGGGAGATACCCGCACCGAATTTTCCGCCATTCTCGAATCCCTGGACAAGGGCAGCGACAAATATCCTCCTACAGAGGGCGCGGCACGTGACCCGTTGAATGATCTGCTGGCTCACTGGAAGCGCATGACCGGCCTGATGGATGAACTCGAAAAAGGACGTCCGTTGCTGGTGACATTGCAGCGCGGTGCGGCAGGACAGCGCGACATGATCAACCTGGCCAACCAGGTTGCCGACAGGGCCGCGCCTGCCTACAAGCAGAAAGCCGACCGCCTGAACCTGCTGGTGGAGCAGATCACCGGCGCCGTGCAGATGGTGCTCACTTCAGCCTCGACGGAAGACCTGCCGGGGCTGGACGCGAAGATGAACGAGGCGCAGGCGCTGATCAACGAGCTGCCGCAGAACGATGCGACGGTGATGCTGCTGAAGGATGACTTCGAAGGCTACCAGTCGGTGGTTGGCTTCATTGCCGCCAATGCGGGCGATGTATTGACGTCGCGCCTGGCGGGGCGGCGTGTCCAGGAAGAGGGCGACCAGCTGCTGACCGCGACGCAAAATCTGGTGAACAGCTACGAAGGCTCAACGGCCGGACGCCTGTCCAGCTTTGCAGTGTTCTTCTCCGGCGGCATGGTTCTGCTGTTGCTGTTGATGCTATCCAAGATATATCTGGACGAATCGAAACGCCGCGAACGCGAAGCCGGACAGACAAACCGCAATAACCAGCAGGCCATTTTGCGCCTGATGAACGAATTGTCGGACTTGGCCGACGGCGACCTGACAATCCGCGCGACGGTGTCGGAAGACATCACCGGCGCGATCGCGGACTCGGTCAACTACACGACCGACGAGTTGCGCAAACTGGTCTTGCGCGTGACGACGGCGTCGAAGCAAGTGGAGCGGGCAACTGGCGAAGCCGGCGCGGTTACCAAGGAGCTGCTGAACGCGACCCTGAAACAGGCGGCCGAGATCCGCGATGCGGGCGGGGCGGTCGAGCTCATGACGAAATCCATTCAGGAGGTTGACAGCAGCGCGGCACAATCGTCGGAAGTGGCACGGCGCACACTGGCGGTTACGGAACAGGGCGCGCGTGCGGTGCAGAATTCGGTGTCCAGTATGGACAGCATCCGCGAACAGATCCAGGATACATCCAAGCGCATCAAACGCCTTGGCGAGAGTTCGCAGGAGATCGGCGAGATCGTGGACCTGATCTCGGACATTACCGAGCAGACCAACGTGCTGGCGCTGAACGCGGCGATCCAGGCGGCTTCGGCCGGCGAAGCAGGACGAGGTTTTGCGGTGGTGGCGGAAGAAGTGCAGCGTCTCGCGGAACGCTCCGCCGAGGCGACCAAGCAGATCGGTATGCTGGTGAAAACCATTCAGGGCGACACCCAGGATGCCGTGACGGCGATGGAAAAGAGCACCCAGGGTGTGGTCGAAGGTGCCCAGTTGTCCAACGCCGCGGGTCAGGCGCTGCGCGAGATCGAGAAATCAACGCATGAACTGGCCGACCTGGTGAACAGTATCTCGGTTTCCACGCAGGTGCAGACCGACATGGCGCGCGAGGTGGCGGGCTTCATGAACGACATTCTGAAGATCACCGAACAGACTTCGCAGAGTACGCAACGCACTAACGCATCGGTTGCACAGATAGAAAGCATGGCGACTGAATTGAACAGCTCCGTATCCGGTTTCAAGCTGTAAAGGTCGAACGTGCGGGAACAATTCAATCCCCTGCCGTTGTTGTCAGTCAAGCCCGGGCTGGACAGCTCGTTGGCGAACATCAGCCGGGATCTGGAGAGCTTTTTTTCGTCCGCCGGAACCGACCGGCAGGCGTTGAACAATGCACGGGAAGAACTGCACCGTACCGGCGGTGTGTTGCGCATGCTGACGCTGACGGGGCTGTCGGTATTCTGTTCAGAGCTGGAGAAGCTTCTGCAGGAGCTCGTGCAGGCCGCGGATGTCAGCGCCTTGCGACGCGAGGCCATTCGCCGCGCGCTGTTTGGTCTGACCCATTATCTGGATGCCCTGGCGGATGGCGCCAGCAACGCCACCTTGCGCTTGTTCCACGAATATCAGGAACTGCTCCAGGCGCGCGGACAGGAAATGGCCTTCGAGGTGGATCTGTTCTTTCCGTCCTTGCAGGTAGAGTTGCCCCAGGCCCTGTTGCAGCAGCCCCAAGTGGGCGATGCACAGACACATATCAAGTCCGCCCGCATGCACTATCAACAGGCGTTGCTGAAATGGCTGCGCCATGACGGCACCGCGGAGGCCCTGCAAGCGATGATGGCTGCTGTGCGGGACGTTATGGCTTGCGTCCCGCAGAATCTGCAGCGGGCTTACTGGTGGGTGGCGTTCGGTCTGCTGGATTGCATTCTCCACGAAGGCATCCCGCCGGAGTTGAGTGTCAAGAAATCGCTTAGCCGCATCGATCTCAAGATGAAATCGCTGATTGACGGCAGCCCTTTCGACGACGAAATCGCCATGAGTGAAGCGTTGTATCTCATTGCACGCAGCCATTCCGTGAGCGATACGGTCGAACAGATCAAGACAGCCTATGCGCTCGACGTCTATCTGCCTGAAGACCAGCCCATGCCGCCAAGCGAGACCGCTGCCTTGCTCGACAACATGCGTGCCGAACTTAACGTGGCGGAGGCATCCTGGGAAGAATGCATAGCCGAAGCCGGTGGAGCCTGCCAGAAATTTGCCTCGGACATGGAGAGGGTGCACGGATTGTCCGAGCATCTCGACCGCAATACCCTGCAATTCCTGAGCAAGCAGATCCATGCCGCGGCGTTGCAAGCCGATGCGCCGGAGCGGGCGCAACGCATCTCCATGGATATGGCGATGGCCCTGTTGCTGCTCGGCAGCGGGATCGAACATTACCAGCATCTGGGCAGCGGTTTCCAGGAACAGGCGCGCATCCTGAGTTCGCGCTTGCAGGCCGGCATGATGCGCATGCCGGAGGACGCGAACAAGCTGTCCAGCCTGATCTCGCTTTACTGCCAGATGGAACAACAGGAAGTCATGGTGCCGTTGGCCGTCGAGATGCAGGGGAACCTGCAAAACATCGAGCAGAATCTGAATGCCTTCTTCAATAATGCCGCGAAACGAACCGAACTGTCGCAAATCGGCCGGATGTTGAACCAGGTTCAGGGCGGATTGCATATACTCTCGCTGGACGTCGCGGTGCAGCTGATCGGCCTGTTGCGTCAAGTGACCGAGCGCTACGTACAGGGTGGTACGCCTTCGGCTTCCGAGATGCGTAACGTAGCCGCTGCCGTCAGCACCCTGGAAGAATATGTGCACAGTCTCGTACTCGGCCACAAGCCGGATCCCTCGGCGCTGAACAGCGCTTTGCACGATATCGCCGAAATGCGCACCACCGAAGGGGGGCAGGAAGAAGCGACACCGACGCAGGAGGAAACCGTAACGACCGGCGTCTCGATCAGGACGGGCGGCGAGGACGAGGAACTGCTGGAAGTCTTCCTCGAAGAAGCGCGTGAAGTCATGGAGACCTTGCGCAGCAATCTGGAGATCAGCCGTTTGCATATGGACAGCCGTGAGCCGCTGGTGACCATGCGGCGCGGGTTCCACACGCTCAAGGGCAGCGGCCGCATGGTCGGGCTCACAGAACTGGGCGAAGTCGCCTGGGCAGTGGAACGAGCGATGAACAAATGGCTGCAGGAAAGCAAACCGGCCACGCCCGCGCTGCTCGACATGATCGGCGATGCCGAGGTCCTGTTCCAGCACTGGATCGACATGCTAAGCAGCGGCAGCACGAACGCCATCATCGACACCTCGTATTTGCTCACGGTGGCCGACTGCATCGAGAATGGCAAGCCGATTCCCCAAGCCAGGCTTGAACAGCCGGCAGCGGAAGTTCAAAGCGAAGCGGTTGAAAGCAGAGGTGAAGGCCCGGTCGAGGTCGGGTCGGTCAGCCTGTCGCTGGCGTTGTTCAACATCGCAACCGAAGAAGCAGCTGGCCACGTGTACGCGCTGTATGAGCAACTTGCGCTGTTGCACGAGACTGCATCACATATTGTCACCTACGAGTTCATGCGCGCGGCCCATACATTGGCAGGCGTGAATCGCACCATGGGCTTTGCACAGGTCGCCGAACTGGCATACGCGCTGGAACAGTGGCTCGAAGAACGTATCGACAAGCCGAACATTGTGAGTGAGCAGCAGATGATGCTCATCGACCAAGCGGTGCAGAAGCTGGATGAAATGTGCGTCATGGTGAGGGAACACCGTCAGGAACCGGCACCAGAGCCTGAATTGATCGCCCAATTGCAGGCAAACAGGGAAATTGCGGAAAGCGACACGGCCGCACAGGAGCTGGAGGCCATCCAGGCGCCGGAAATTCAATTCCCGTCAGCACCTGTTGAGAATGCCGCCGAATCCGAGGTTATTCCCGAAGCCATGCCGGACTTCGAGTTCATGGCGGAAAGCCCATCGCAGAATGCGGGGGAATTGCAGGCATTGGAGATGTCCGAAGCCGAAACGGGGGCAGTTCCGCCGCCGGAACATGCGGTGGAAACCGCGCCGGCCCTTGAACTGCAGCCCGAAATCAATCCGCATGCCGCGCCAGCCCGGGAAGCGGGCGATGCAGGCACTGCAGCAACGACGGATGCGGAGCAACCCTCCGGGCAGCGGGCTACCCATGTCGAACGCGGCGTGCACGACGAGGTAGACGAGCAATTGCTGCCGATCTTCCTGGAAGAAGCCCACGAATTGTATCCGCAGATCGGCAGCACATTGCGCGCCTGGCGCGAGCGCCCGAGCGATGCGCAACTGGGCCGCAACCTTCAGCGCAGCTTGCATACACTTAAAGGCAGCGCCCGCATGGCGGGCGCGATGCGCCTGGGAGAGCTGACACACCGCGTAGAAGACCGCGTGGAAAGAACGATGGCCGAAGGCGCGTTTGACGCAGACCTGTGGAGCGACCTGGATAGCTATCTGGATCGCATCGGCAACGCCATTGAGCAACTGCAAACCCCGCAGGTGCATGCGGAAGCGGGCGTTCAGCCCGCTGCCGAAAAGGCGGTGCAGCAACAATTCGAGGCTATCCAGATCGTCCCGGTCCAGGCATTGGAGGTCGGTGCGGAGCGCGCCATGCAGGCGGCCTTGCTGCGCGTACGGTCCGACACGGTGGACAGGCTGGTGAACGAGGCGGGCGAGATCAGCGTCGCGCGCTCGCGTGCCGAGCTGGAATTGCGCGAATTCAAGAACAGCGTGCTGGACCTGACGGACAGTGTGAACCGGCTGCGCAAGCAGCTGCGCGAGATCGAGATCCATGCCGAAGGACAGATGCAGGCACGCATATCGGTCAGCGGCGAAAGCGCGGAGAAATTCGATCCGCTCGAATTCGACCGCTTTACGCGATTCCAGGAAGTGACCCGCTTCATGAACGAAAGCGTGCACGACGTTCAGACCGTACAACAGACCCTGCTGAAGAACCTTGCCGAGACCGAGGCGGCACTCAGTGCACAGGCCCATCTCAACCGCGACCTGCAACAGGGCTTGATGGCCATCCGCATGGTGCCTTTCGCCAGCATCAGCGAACGTCTCTATCGCATCGTGCGCCAGACCGGCAAAGAGCTGGGCAAGCGTGCCAACCTTGAACTATCCGGCACCGAGGTCGAGCTGGATCGCAGCGTGCTGGAAAAGATGACTGCTCCGTTCGAGCATTTGCTGCGCAATGCCATTGCGCACGGCCTGGAGACATCGGAGCAGCGGGTCAAGGCGAACAAGGAGCCGATCGGCGAGATTCGTCTGTCCCTGCGCCAGGAAAGCAACGAGGTGGTTTTCGAATTCAGCGATGACGGCGCGGGGTTGGATATCGCGCGCGTGCGCCAAAAAGCGGTAGAGACTGGCGTATTGCAGGAAAACGAAGAAATCAGCGACGAGCAGGCGATGCAACTGATATTCACTCCCGGGCTTTCAACCGCCCAGGAAGTGACTGAAATCTCCGGTCGTGGCGTTGGGCTCGATGTGGTGCGCAGCGAGATCACCGCGCTGGGCGGGCGTGTCGACGTCGTATCCGTTCCCGGACGCGGCGTGCGATTTACCATCCACCTGCCGCTGACGCTGGCAGTGACACAGACCCTGATGGTGCGTGTCGGGCAGTCCGTCTATGCGCTGCCCTCGACCATGGTCGAGAACGCCCAGCAACTCAAGCCGGCCGCACTGGAGGCATCTTACAAGCAGCAATACATCGACTGGCAGGGCGCCCGGTACCCGCTGTATTTCCTGGCGCGCCTGTTGGGCGACGACGAGGCCGAGATCGTAAGCCAGCCGCACAATCCGGTGCTGTTGCTGCGCTCCGGAGAGAACCGCATCGCGGTGCACGTCGATGAATTGCTCGGCAACCAGGAAGCGGTGGTAAAGAACATCGGTCCGCAACTGGCGCGTTTGCCCGGTATAGCGGGCGCAACGGTGGCCGGCAACGGTAAGGTCATCCTCATTATCAACCCGATTGCTTTCACCCAGCGCATCGCCGTGACGCGCAAGATCGCCAAAGAAGCCAAGCCTGCGGTACACAGCCTGCCGACCATCATGATCGTGGACGACTCGCTGACAGTGCGCAAGATCACCAGCCGCCTGCTGGCACGCTCCGGCTATCAGGTGCTTACGGCCAAAGATGGCGTCGATGCGCTGGAACAACTCGTCGACGTGTTGCCGGACGTGATGTTGCTGGATGTGGAGATGCCGCGTATGGACGGCTTCGAACTGACGAAGCGCCTGCGCCAGGATGCCCGTACCCAAGACTTGCCGATCATCATGATCACCTCGCGCACTGCCGACAAGCACCACCGCTATGCGATGGAACTGGGCGTGAACGAATATATGGGCAAGCCCTATCAGGAAGAAGAGCTGCTGGAAAACATCGCCCGCTTCGTCGCTGCCGGACCGAAGCCAAATTGAGATTCGTACTCAGGCAGATTACAATGCTGCCATGTCCGGGTTGAATCTCACAAATCACTTTCTGATCGCCATGCCGGCGATGACGGATCCTTTCTTTGCCAAATCCCTGACCTATGTGTGTGAACACAATGAACAGGGCGCGATGGGCATCGTCGTGAACCGCCCGATCAGCCTGACCTTGAGCGAATTGTTTGCGCAGATCAATATGCCGCTCAAACCGGCCGAACTGGAAGATGTGCTGGTGCACTTCGGCGGGCCGGTGCAGACCGACCGGGGATTCGTCCTGCACGACACGGGCGGACCGTGGCAATCGACCCTGCAAGTCAATGACAAGATCGGCCTGACGACCTCCAGGGACATCCTTCAGGCGGTTGGCGAAGGACAGGGCCCGCAGCATCTGCTGGTGACGTTGGGCTACGCCGGCTGGTCCGAAGGCCAGCTGGAGCAGGAGCTTGCGGACAATGCCTGGCTCAGCGTGCTTGCGTCCGAACATATCCTGTTCGAACTGCCCGCCGAAGAAAGACTGCCGGCGGCGATGGCGCTGCTCGGGATCGATTTCGCGTCCCTTTCTGACGAGGCCGGACATGCCTGATAAGGCAGGGATCAGGATCGAGGATTCAGGATCGGGCAAGGCGCAGGAAATTGAGAAACCAGCAATAACACCAGCACATCGTACTGTCGCTGGCTCCCCAATCCCCAATCCACAATCACCCGCAAGGGGTACGCCGGTGGGTTCCCCGCTGCTCCGCAGCGACCCCTCCGCAGCCTCGATCTTATCCGGCACGCTGCTTGCATTCGATTTCGGCACGAAACGCATCGGTATCGCAGTCGGGAATACCGTATCGCGCACGGCTCAACCGCTCACCACCATCAACGACGAGAAGAACGATACCCGCTTCGCGGCCATTGCCGCGCTCCTCGAGGAATGGCAGCCGGCGGCGCTGGTGATCGGCCTGCCGTGCAACGACGACGGGACGCCGCACGAAATGACCGCATTGTGCCGCCGTTTCGCGAACCGCCTGAAAGGACGTTTCAATTTGCCCACTCTACTGATTGATGAGCGTTATACTTCCGCTGCCGCGAGCTCGGTCCTGGATGAAGCGGGAATATATGGCAGAAAGCAGAAATCCCTCATTGACCAGTATGCCGCGCAGCAGATACTGCAGGCATATTTCGATGAACCCGGCGCAGGAATCTATGCATGAAAAATCCCCAATTAAATAAAAACGGCGAATTGCAGCACCTGCTGACCACCGACGGCCTGCCGGCGAGCATTCTCCGCTACCTCCTGGACCGGGCGACCGACTTCGTGAATGTTGCCGAGGGCCGCGAGATCAAAAAGGTCCCGTTGCTGCACGGCAAGTCGGTGTTCAACATTTTCTTCGAGAACAGCACGCGCACCCGCACCACCTTCGAGATCGCCGCCAAGCGCCTGTCCGCCGACGTCGTGAATCTCAATATCGGTTCCTCCAGCACCAGCAAGGGGGAGACCCTGCTGGATACGGTGGATAACCTGTGCGCGATGCATGCCGACATGTTCGTGGTGCGGCACTCATCCAGCGGGGCGGTGCACCTCATCGCCCAGCATGTCGCACCGGAGATCCACGTCATCAACGCCGGCGACGGGCGTCACGCGCACCCCACGCAAGCGCTGCTGGACATGTTTACCATCCGCCACTACAAAAAAGAATTCCACAACCTGCGTGTCGCCATCGTCGGCGACGTATTGCACTCGCGCGTGGCGCGTTCGCAGATCCATGCGCTGACCACCCTGGGCGTACCTGAAGTGCGCGTGGTAGCGCCCAAAACGCTGCTGCCTACGCACGTGGAAAAGCTCGGCGTGCAGGTCTATCACGACATGAAGCAAGGACTGAAAGACGTCGATGTGGTGATGATGTTGCGCCTGCAGAACGAGCGCATGCAGGGAGCGCTACTGCCTTCGGCTCAGGAATATTTCAAATATTACGGATTGACCCAGGAGCGGCTGGCAGAGGCCAGAAGCGACGCCATCGTGATGCATCCGGGACCGATGAATCGCGGCGTGGAGATCGACTCCAGCGTGGCGGACGGCGCGCAGTCGGTCATCCTGCCGCAAGTCACTTTCGGGATCGCGGTGCGCATGGCAGTCATGAGTACTCTGGCGGGGGCCAAATGAACATCCATATCAAGAACGGTCGCCTGATCGACCCGAAGAACAAGATCGATGCGCAGCTGGACGTGTTCATCGCGGAAAAACATGTCACCGCCATCGGCAAGGTCCCGGCCGGATTCGTGGCGGAGCAGGTGATCGATGCCGCCGGCCTGATCGTGATGCCCGGCCTTGTCGATGTCGCGGCGCGCCTGCGTGAGCCGGGCTACGAATACAAGGCCACGCTGGAGTCGGAGATGGACGCGGCGATGGCGGGCGGGGTGACATCGCTGTCGTGCCCGCCGGATACCGACCCGCCGCTGGACGAACCGGGCCTGGTGGAGATGCTCAAGCACCGCGCCCGCTCGCTCAACCAGGCGAGGGTGTTTCCGGTCGGCGCGTTGACATACGGATTGAAAGGCGAAGAGTTGACCGAGATGATCGAGCTGACGGAAGCCGGATGCAAGGCGTTCAGCCAGGCCGACGCGCTGCTCAACGATACGCGCGTGCTGATGCGTGCCATGCAATATGCAGCCACCTTCGGATACCGTGTGTGGCTGCGTCCGCAGGATGCTTTCCTCGCCAAAGACGGCGTGGCGCACGACGGCGAAGTGGCCACGCGTTTCGGTTTGCCCGCGATCCCGGTGGTGGCGGAGACCATTGCGCTTTCAACCATGCTGCAACTGGCGCGGGAGACGGGCGTCAAGCTGCATGTTTGCCGCATTTCCAGCGCCGAGGGCGTGGAGATGGTCCGGATCGCCAAGAGCCAGGGGCTGGCGGTGACCTGCGATGTATCCATGAACCACGTGCACCTGACGGAAATGGATATCGGCTTCTTCGATGCCAATTGCCACCTGATACCGCCGCTGCGCAGCCTGCGCGACAAGGCGGGTTTGCGCCAGGGCCTGCTCGACGGAACGATAGACGCGATCTGCTCCAACCACTCGCCGGTAGACGAGGATGCCAAGCTGCTGCCGTTCGCAGAAGCAGAGGCTGGCGCGACCGGCATGGAGTTGCTGTTGCCGCTGGTACTGAAATGGGCCGGAGAGGAGAAGATTCCGCTGCTGGATGCACTGGCGCGTGTAACCATCAATCCGGCGCAACTGCTCGGCGTGAAGATGGGCCACCTGTCGGTCGGCGCGCATGCAGACGTGTGTGTGTTCGATCCTGCGGCTGCGTGGAAGGTAGAACCCTCCGCGCTGAAGAGCCAGGGCAAGAACACGCCGTTCAACGGCTACACCATGCAGGGCCGGGTGCGACACAGCATCGTCGAAGGTCACCTTGCATATTCAATCTAGGTCGCCATTAATGAATCCATTGCTTGATATTTCCGGTCTGCCGCGCTTTGCGGAGATCAAACCCGAACATGTCACTCCCGCGGTCGACGAGCTACTGGCGCGCAATCGCGCGTTGATCGCAGAATTGCTGGCGGACGATGCCCAGCCGACTTGGGAGAGTTTCGTACAGCCGTTCGAAGACGCCAACGAGCACCTGTCGCGCGCGTGGGGGCAGGTCGGGCATCTGAACATGGTGATGAACGGTCCGGAGCTGCGCGAGGTCTACAACGCGAACCTGCCCAAGGTCACGCAGTACTACGCCGAGCTGTCGCAGAATCTCGGCCTCTACGAGAAATACAAAGCCATCCGCAACGGGGCCGCTTACGCGGCATTGAACGCGGAGCAGCGGAAAGTCATCGAGAACGAATTGCGCGATTTCCGTCTGGGCGGTGCAGAACTGCCGGAAGAGAAGAAGGCCCGCTTCATGGCGATACAGGAAGAACTTTCCGAGTTGACGTCGAAATTCTCTGACAACCTGCTGGATGCGACCAACGCCTATACCTGCGTGGTCGCAGACGAGAAAGATATCTCGGGCATCCCGGCGGACGAACGCCAGGTGGCTGCCGAAGCCGCACAAGAGGCCGGAAAGAGCGGTTGGCTGTTCACGCTGAAAGCCCCCTCCTACGGCCCGGTGATGCAGTATGCCGACAACCGCGCCTTGCGCGAACGTATGTACCGCGCATACACCACGCGCGCCAGCGAGCAATTGTCGGAAGGAAGCAAGCTAGACCACCCGCAAGGGGTAGGCCGTGGTTGTAAAGCCGATGAATCGGAAACAACCACGCTCTGGGACAACACGCCGCTGATGTCGCAGATATTGAAGCTGCGATTGGAGTTGGCGCAAATGCTCGGGTTCGACAACTACGCGGAGTTCTCGCTGGCAAGCAAGATGGCCGATACGCCGGCTCAGGTGGCGGAGTTCCTGCTCGAACTGGCGCAGCGCGCGAAGCCGTTTGCGGAAAACGACCTGAAAGAATTGCGTGATTTCGCCGCGGCCCGGCTGGGACTGAATGAATTGCAGGCCTGGGACGTCGGTTACGCGAGCGAGAAGCTGCGCCAGCAGCGCTACGCGTTTTCCGAGCAGGAAGTGAAACAGTACTTTCCCGAGGACGCCGTGCTGACAGGGTTGTTCGGCCTGGTAGAGACCCTGTTTGGGCTCGACATCAAACCTTCCACGGCACCGACATGGCACGAGACTGTGCGATTCTTCGACATCCGCGATAATGACGGCAGCCTGATCGGACAGTTCTATCTCGACCTGTATGCGCGCGCCAGCAAACGCGGCGGCGCATGGATGGACGATGCCATCACAAGGCGGCGCACTGCCAAAGGCATCCAGACTCCGGTGGCCTATCTGAACTGCAATTTTGCATCACCGCTCGGCGGCAAGCCTGCGCTGTTCACCCATGACGAAGTCATCACCCTGTTCCATGAGTTCGGTCACGGCCTGCACCACCTGCTGACACAGGTCGAAGAGCTGGGCGTCTCCGGCATCAACGGCGTGGAATGGGATGCGGTCGAACTGCCCAGCCAGTTCATGGAGAACTTCTGCTGGGAGTGGGATGTGCTGCAAGGCATGACCCGGCACGGCGAAACAGGGGAGAAATTGCCGAGAGCCCTGTTCGACAAGATGATCGCGGCCAAGAATTTCCAGAGCGGATTGCAGATGCTGCGCCAGATAGAGTTCTCGCTGTTCGACCTGCGCATGCACAGCGATTTTGACGCCAACCGCCAAACCATACAGCAACTGCTGGATGACGTACGCAAGGAGGTCGCCGTACTCATACCGCCCGCGTTCAACCGCTTCCAGAACAGCTTTGCACATATATTTTCCGGCGGCTATGCGGCGGGCTACTACAGTTACAAGTGGGCGGAAGTGTTGTCGGCAGATGCGTACAGCCTGTTTGAAGAGAACGGGGTACTGGATGCGGCTACAGGCAGCCATTTCCGCGAGCAGATACTGGCGGTGGGCGGCAGCCGCGATGCGATGGACTCGTTCATCGCGTTCCGCGGGCGCGGACCCAGGATCGATGCACTGTTGCGGCATAATGGCCTCGTAAGCGCCTGAGCCAAGGAGGATGTGATGAGAAGCGCATTTCTACTGATCTGTCTTGCGATGTTGACGAACGCCCAGGCGGCCGAGCTTTACCGCTCGATCGACAAGGACGGGAAAGTGCATTACAGCGACAGCCCGCTGATCGGTTCGGAGGACGTGGCGAAGCTGAATCTCGGCAATGAGCCGGTGCCGGACGAGAACCTGCCTTATGAGACGAGGGTCGCCATGCAGAACTTTCCGGTCACGCTCTACTCCTTTCCCGACTGCGGCTCAGTTTGCGCCGACGCGCGCGATCTGCTGAACAAGCGCGGCATCCCGTTTACGGAGAAGAGCCTGGTGAAGAAGGAAGACATCGACGCATTCCATGCGGCGTCCGGCAACAGCCTGTTGCCTTCCGCGACCGTAGGCAAGACCTGGCTTAAGGGCTTCCTGGCGGAACAATGGAACAGTGAACTGGATATTGCAGGCTATCCCAAGAGCTTGCCTTCGATCTATCGCCTTCGTCCTGCCGCATCGGCAGTTCAACCTGCACAATGAAACTGGCCACCTGGAACGTCAACTCGCTCAAAGTGCGTTTGCCGCATCTGCTGGAATGGCTGGCGGCGAATCCGGTGGACGTGGTGTGCTTGCAGGAGACCAAGCAGCAGGATGCGGATTTCCCGCAAGCCGAGTTACAGGCGGCGGGCTATCGCAGTGTCTTCAGCGGACAGAAGACCTATAACGGCGTGGCGATCCTGAGCCGCGAACCGGCCAGCGACGTGCAGTATGGCATTCCCGGTTTCGAGGATGAGCAGAAACGCGTCATCGCAGCGACCGTCGATGGTATCCGCGTGGTGTGCGTGTATATCCCAAACGGTCAGGAGGTGGGTTCCGACAAGTACCAATACAAGCTCAAGTGGCTGGGTGCGCTGACGGCCTGGTTGAAGGACGAGCTGGCGAGGTACCCGAAGCTCGCCTTGCTGGGCGACTACAATATCGCGCCGGAAGACCGCGATGTGTACGATCCGGTCGCCTGGCAGGGCAACGTGCTGGTCAGCGAACCGGAACGTGCGGCATTCCAGGGCATGCTGCAATTGGGCTTGGTCGATACTTTCCGGCTGTTCGAGCAGGAAGATAAAAGCTACTCATGGTGGGATTACCGCATGATGGCGTTCCGGCGCAACATGGGGCTGCGCATCGACCATATCCTTGTCAGTCCCGGCCTGCAGTGCAAGTCATGTCATATCGACAAGGCGCCGCGAAAACTGGAGCGCCCGTCCGACCACACCCTAGTCGTCGCGGAAGTCGCGTGAAGCATTACTGGCTGTTGTCGCTGCTGCTGTTTGCGCAGCCCGTGATCGCCGGCGAACTGCCGCGCCCGGATCACATCGTCATCGTGATCGAAGAAAACAAATCGTTTACCCAGATCATCGGCAACCATGCGGCGCCCTATATCAACACGCTGGCCCAGCGCGGCTTGCTGTTCACGCAGTCCTACGGCGTGGCGCACCCGAGTCAGCCCAATTACCTTGCATTGTTCACGGGAACGACCCGGGCCATCACCAGCGACGTCTGTCCGCTTGAGCTGGGCGGCGATAATCTGGCCGCCGCGTTGCAGGCGAAGGGATACAGCTTTGCCAGTTATGCGGAGTCGATGCCGGAAGCCGGTTACGAAGGTTGCATGTACGGTGCGTACATGCGCAAACACAATCCGCTGGCCAACTGGAAGGAACTGAAGCAGTTGAATCAGCCGTACAGCGCGTTTCCGCAGCATTTCGAGAACCTCGCCACGGTTGCGCTGGTGATACCGGACCAGCGCAACGACATGCACGACGGCAGCATCGCGCAGGGCGACGACTGGCTGAAACGGCATATCGAGCCTTATCTGCAATGGGCAATGGCGCACAACAGCCTGCTGATCCTGACTTGGGATGAAGACGACGGCACTGCGAACAACCATATCGTAACCATCATGATCGGTCCCATGGCCAAGCGCGGCAGCAGCGCCCAGCGCATCAACCATTACAACGTCCTGCGCACGCTCTCAGAGATGTACGGGTTGCCCAGCCTGAATGAAAGCGCCCACGTCCAACCTATCATCGGAGTGTGGCAATAACCGCTGAGCCGCTGTTCTATTCGTTTGCGCCGTCCAGTCCCAATTCCTGAATCTTGCGCGTCAACGTATTGCGCCCCATGCCGAGCAAGGTCGACGCGTCGATACGGCGTCCGCCGGTATGCTGCAAGGCCTGGGTAATGAGCGTGCTTTCGAATTGCTTGGTGAGGGTATCGAGGATGTTGGGCTCGTTGCGCTGCAGAGCCAGCGCGACCTGCTGTGCAAGCGCAGCGCGCCAGTCCTGATTGAGCGCGGTGCTGGCGTGCGTGTCGCGCCATTCCGCGGGAAGATCGGCGATTTCCACCATGCGGGTGGGCGTCATGACGGTGAGCCAGTGGCACAGGTTCTCCAGCTGGCGCACGTTGCCCGGGATGTCTTGGGCGGCAAGGTAGCTCAGCGCGGCTTCGCTCAGCGTCTTTTGTTCGACACCCAGTTCTTTCGCACTCTTCTGCAGGAAGTATTTCGCCAGCAACGGGATGTCTTCGCGCCGTTCGCGCAGAGGTGGCAGGCGCAGGCGGATGACATTCAGGCGATGGAACAAGTCTTCGCGGAACAGACCCTGCTTCACGCGCTCGTCCAGATTCTGGTGCGTGGCCGCGATGATGCGCACGTTGGCTTTGATCGGCTGGTGGCCGCCGACGCGATAGAAATTCCCGTCCGACAAGACACGCAGCAAGCGGGTCTGCAATTCGGCCGGCATGTCGCCGATCTCGTCGAGGAACAGCGTGCCGCCTTCGGCCTGCTCGAAGCGGCCGTGGCGCGTCGTGGTGGCGCCGGTGAAGGCGCCGCGCTCATGACCGAACAGTTCCGATTCCAGCAGGTCCTTTGGAATGGCCGCGGTGTTGATCGCGACGAAAGGTTTGTCCGCACGCGGGCTGTGACGGTGCAAAGCCTGTGCGACCAGTTCCTTGCCGGTGCCCGATTCGCCGTTGATGAGCACGGTGGCGTTTGATTGGGCCAGGCGCCCGATGGCGCGAAACACTTCCTGCATGGCGGGGGCATGGCCGAGGATGTCCGGGGCGGCCTGGGCATCATCCGACTGGGTGTTCTTGCGCTGGCTTTGTTCCAATGCGCGGCGTATCAGCTCGACCGCATGATTCACATCGAAAGGCTTGGGCAGGTATTCGAACGCGCCGCCCTGAAAAGCCGACACCGCACTTTCCAGATCGGAATAGGCGGTCATGATGATGACGGGCAGGTTGGGATGATCGTTGCGCAGTCTCTGCAATAATTCCAGCCCCGAACTGCCGGGCATGCGGATGTCGCTGATCACCATCTGCGGGAGGTTGCCGGGAAGTTCCTGCAGTGCCTCGTCGGCGGATGCAAAACTCTTGTATTCGATCTCTTCGCGGGCGAGCGCCTTTTCCAGCACCCAGCGAATTGAGCGGTCGTCGTCGATGATCCAGACAGGTTTGGTCATGTTTGTTTCCCTAAATGTGTGAGCGGCAGTATCACTGTGAAACAGGTACGTCCGGGTTCGCTTTCAAATTCAATGCTGCCCTGATGCTGGCTGACGAAATCCTGGGCCAGTGTAAGCCCAAGTCCGTGGCCGTCGGCGCGGCCGGAGACCAGCGGGTAGAATATCTTGTCCCGCAAATGGGTGGGGATGCCGGGGCCGTTGTCGATGATCTGCACCATCACTGCGAGGCGATGCAGTTTCTTCATCAGGGTGACCTGGCGGGTGATGCGCGTGCGCAACAGGATTTGCCCTTTTCCGTGCATGGCCTGTGCCGCGTTGCGCACGATGTTGAGCACGACCTGGATGAGCTGCTCCTTGTCACCGTGCAGCTCCGGCAGGCTCAGGTCGTAGTCGCGCTGGATCAGCAGCCCCTCAGGCAGTTCGGCCAGCACCACACTGCGTACGCGTTCCAGCACTTCGTGGATATTGAGCGCACTGAAATGGGGCGCGTGTTGCGGAGTAAGCAACTTTTCCATCAGGGACCGCAAACGATCGGCTTCCTGAATGACCACCTGGGTGTATTCGCGCAAGGCCGGCTTTTCCAGTTCCTGCTCCAGCAACTGCGCCGCGCCGCGTATGCCCCCCAGCGGGTTCTTGATCTCGTGCGCCAGATTGCGCAACAACAGGCGGTTGGCCTGGGTCTGGTCCAGCATCTGCTCTTCGCGCGCCAATTTCAGGGGGCGGTCGATGGTGTGGAATTCCAGCAACAATGCGTAAGGACTCAACTGCAGCGGAGTGGCGGTGCAGCTCAGGTGCAGCTTGTTCCCGGTCGCGTGTGTGCCGAGCGTCAGTTCATGCTCGATGTGGCTGGCATGGCTGGCAAGCGCGTACTGGATGGTTCCGAACAGTTGCTCGGTGGAGCTAAACGCATATTGCAGCGGATGACCGATCAGGTTGGTGTTGCTCAGTCCGAACAGGTGCTCGGCTGCAGGGTTGATATAGGCGATGCGCGATTCGTCATCCAGCAGGATGATTGCAGTGGAGAGATGTTCCAGCGAGGGAAGATTAGCGGTTGACATGACTGTCTACAAAGCAGAAAACATGCCATGCAGTTTGCTAATTGAGGTGGGAAAGCTCGGTTTTAAGCGCTTCGATATTCTTCTCGTGCGAACTCACATCTTCCTGCAAGTTGTCCACTTTCTCTCTAAGTTTTGCAGGATCGGGCTGCGGTTGCCCGTTGGCGTCCTTGAGCATTTCCGGAAAACTCTGGTTATCTTTCAGTTTGGCGCGGGCATCGTCGAGCGCCTTCTGTTCGGTTGCCAATTCGTCTTCCAGGATCTTGCGGCGGGTATTGTCGCGACGATTCTGGGTTTCTGAATTCACGCGGAAATCCGACGCAGCATCGCTGTTGCGCGGTTTCGCAGGCGGAGCCATGGTTGGCAGCGGTTCGAGATGGAGTTTCTTCGCCCCTTTGATGGGAACGCTGGAATAAGTGACATGACCATCTTCATCCACGCGCTTGTATATATCCGCATGGGCGCCGGCAGCAAATGTCGCCAAGCAACATAAAACGGACAGATGACGTAGTTTCATGGCTGTACCCGGGTTTCAATGAGGAGAGTATAGGTTAACGGGGAAGCGCTGAGAAGACCGCCCCAAAAAGAGACGGAGCCATGAAGGCTCCGTCTCTTTTACTCTATCCTGAAAACTTACAGGCTGTAGTACATGTCGTACTCGATTGGGTGGGTCGTCATGCGGAAGCGGGTGACTTCTTCCATCTTCAAATCGATATAGGCATCGATGAAGTCATTGGAGAACACGCCGCCACGAGTCAAGAACTCGCGATCCTTGTCCAGATATTCCAGCGCCTGCTCCAGGCTGGAACACACGGTTGGGATCTTCGCATCTTCTTCCGGCGGCAAGTCGTACAGGTTCTTGTCTGCAGGATCTCCGGGGTGGATCTTGTTCTGAACGCCGTCCAGACCGGCCATCATCAGTGCGGTGAAAGCCAGGTACGGGTTAGCGGTCGGATCCGGGAAGCGGGTCTCGATACGGCGAGCCTTGTCGCTCTGTACGTAAGGGATACGGATCGAAGCGGAGCGGTTACGGGCTGAGTAGGCCAACTTCACCGGGGCTTCAAAGCCGGGAACCAGACGCTTGTAGGAATTGGTGCCGGGATTGGTGATGGCGTTCAGCGCGCGAGCGTGCTTGATGATGCCGCCGATGTAGTACAGCGCGAACTCGGACAGGCCCGCATAACCGTTGCCAGCGAACAGGTTCTTGCCGTCCTTCCAGATGGACTGGTGCACGTGCATGCCGGAACCGTTGTCGCCAACGATGGGCTTGGGCATGAAGGTGGCAGTCTTGCCGTACTGGTGCGCAACGTTATGCACAACGTACTTCAGGATCTGGGTCCAGTCGGCGCGTTTCACCAATGTGGCGAACTTGGTGCCGATCTCGCACTGGCCGGCAGTGGCAACTTCGTGGTGATGCACTTCGACCGGCACGCCCGCTTCTTCCAGCGCGATAACCATGGCGGCGCGGATATCGTTCAGGCTGTCCACCGGAGGAACGGGGAAATAGCCGCCCTTCACTGTTGGGCGATGGCCGGTGTTACCGCCTTCGAATTTTTCTGCGGACGACCAGGCTGCTTCTTCGGAATTCACCTTGCAGAAGGAACCGGACATGTTCACTTCCCAGTTCACGGAGTCGAAGATGAAGAATTCGGGTTCCGGACCGAAATAGGCGGTGTCGCCCAGACCGGAAGACTTCAGGTAGGCTTCGGCGCGCTTGGCGATGGAGCGCGGGTCGCGGTCATAACCCTTGCCATCGGATGGCTCGATCACGTCGCAGGACAGGATCAGGGTGGGTTCGTCCATGAAGGGGTCGAGGTAAGCGGAATCCGGATCCGGCATCAACAACATGTCGGAAGCCTGGATGCCTTTCCAGCCAGCGATGGATGAACCGTCGAAAGCATGGCCTTCTTCAAATTTTTCCATACCGAAAGCGCTGATGGGCACGCCAACGTGCTGTTCCTTGCCGCGGGTGTCTGTGAAACGAAAATCCACGAATTTGATGCCTTGTTCCTTGACTAACTTCAGAACGTCGGCGGCTGATTTAGACATACTCGAATCTCCCAGGAAAAATTAAGACGATGCTTTAAATAGTGAAACAAAACGGTTGGTACGACGGAACTGGAAGCAGCAGAAACCGTGCCACTAACAAAAACCCCCAAGAAGTGCATTGTGCCATATTTGCTGCATTGATGGGCATCCAACTCGTGCCCATCAATGGGGCGAACCGGGACCAGGGCGCACTAGAATGGTGCGCCACATTGGTAGAGGTGGATGCTCCGAAAATACGGGTCGTTGGCGGTGATCGAGATACATTTGTTGCGTAACTCGTCCAAGTGCATCTGCGTGTCGAAAAGAAGTTCGGCCTCGACTTTCCCTCCCAGATAATGCAGCACGATGCGCGTGGAGGGCGGCAGCGCAACACCCAGGCGATTGGCAAGGTGCGCCAATAGCAGATGGCGTTGCGGCAAATGGGAGTTTGGCCGGGCCTGGGCATCGTCTTCCGAATCGATATGTACCATCACATCCACCACATGGTGGCGCTTCAGCACCGCGCTGCGCGCCGCTTCGGCGATGTAATGCCCTTCCGAAACGCTGATCTTGGGATCGACGATAATGTGTGCATCGACCAGGGCGTTGTCGGCCATCTTGCGCGTGCGCAACTCATGCAGCCCGATGACGCCGGGCACCGCCTTTAGCGTATTGCGGATCGCGCGTACTTCCGCTTCGTCCAGTCCGGTATCGATCAGTTCGGTCAGGGCGTCCTTTGCGAACTGGATACCCATATAAGCGATCATTACGCCGACGACGGCGGCCGCGACCAGATCGAGAAAGGCGTAACCCAGCAAGTTACCGACGATACCGATAATGACCACAAGCGAAGAAGCGGCGTCGGAACGGGCATGCCAGGCATTCGCCACCAGCATCTGCGAACGTACGCGCTGTGCCACCGCGAGCATGTAGCGGAACATGCCTTCCTTGGCTGCGAGCGCGACGATGGCCACCCATAACGTCACGGGATGCACAGCCTGGACCTGTTCCGGATGCTGCAGGCGCATCCCCGCGGCAATGAGCAAGCCGATGCCGAGGGCGGCAAGGCTGGCACCCAGAATCAGCGAAGCGGCAGTCTCGATGCGGGCATGTCCATAAGGGTGCTCCGCATCGGCGTGTTTGCTTCCATGCCTGTTGGCGAACAGCACCAGCACATCGGAAAGCAGATCGGCAAGGGAATGCATGCCATCTGCCATCAGCGATTGCGACTTGCCGAAAAACCCGGCCAGTACCTGAAAAATCGTCAAAGCAAGGTTGACGAAGATACTTACCCAGGTACTTTTGCGCGCGGCGGCGAACCTTACCGGATGGGCGGGCTCGAACGCAGCAGACTTGTCGTGGGAGTGAGATGGTGTGTGATTTTTCATGGTTGTTGGGATAGTATGCAACCGTGCCGCGCAGGATAGCACCGGCATGTTAAAGGATAAACACAGGTAAACGAAATGGGAAAGATCACCGAAATCCTGAATGTCGCGCAACAACGCGCGAAAGATCTAAACCTGCCCTACGCAGGCGCATTGACGCCGCAAGAAGCGAATGAGTTGATGCGTACCGCCCCGGGCGCAAAGCTGGTCGATGTGCGCACACGCGCAGAGATCGACTGGGTCGGGCGCGTTCCCGGTGCAGTGGAGATCGAATGGGCTACTTATCCCGGCATGAAGCTGAATCCCAACTTTCTTGCGGCGCTGGAACAGCAGGTCAGCAAAGAGGCTCTGGTCATGTTCCTGTGCCGTAGCGGACATCGTTCACAGGGTGCGGCCATGGTCGCCACCCAAGCCGGGTACCGTGACTGCTATAACGTCCTGGAAGGCTTTGAAGGCGACAGAAGTCCCAGCAACCAGCGCAATGTACTGAACGGCTGGCGCGTATCCGGCCTGCCATGGGAACAGAGCTGATCGGGGAACTGGCCGGCAGATCATTAAAAAGCCCGCATCGCGGGTTTTTTTACGCGGCCGACCAGTTCACCATGCCGCTGTAATGGGTCGCAATCACGATCAGGCCAAAGGCGATGCGATACCAGGCGAAGGCGGTGAAATCGTGCCTGCTGATAAAGCGCAGCAGCCAGCGCACGCACAGGAAGGCACTGATGAATGAAGCGATACTGCCCACGATAAACATGCCGATATCATCCGAGTGGAACAGATGGCGGTATTTGACCACCTCGTAAACCGTTGCGCCGAACAGGGTAGGGATAGCGAGGAAAAACGAAAACTCCGTCGCCGCCTTGCGCGACAGGCCAAACAACAAGCCGCCGATGATGGTCGCGCCTGAACGGGACGTGCCGGGTATCAGCGCAAGCGTCTGCGCGCAGCCTACTTTCAGCGCTTCTTGCC
The DNA here is from genome assembly GCA_027310665.1 of Sideroxydans sp. Taxonomy (GTDB): domain Bacteria; phylum Pseudomonadota; class Gammaproteobacteria; order Burkholderiales; family Gallionellaceae; genus Sideroxyarcus. The sequence continues at coordinate 29,849 of DAIDAJ010000047.1, forward strand.
AGGTCATGTCGTCCACGGTCTCAAACGCGACCCGGTGCTTGCGTTTCTCCGCCCACAGGATGATCACGCCCCCGACGATGAAGGCCAGCGCAACCGGCACCGGCGCGAACAAGTACTGCTTGATCTTGGTGGCGAACAGCACTCCCAATACAGCCGCAGGCAGGAAGGCAATGAAGAGATTGGTTACAAAGCGTTGCGCGGGGCGCTCGCTCGACAAGCCACCAACCACGGTCAGGATCTTCGCGCGGTATTCCCAGCATACCGCCAGGATGGCCGCGAACTGGATCACGATCTCGAACACCTTGCCTTTTTCGTCGTTGAAGTTCAGCAGGTCGCCGGCCAGGATCAGGTGGCCGGTGCTGGAGATGGGCAGGAATTCGGTAAGTCCTTCGACAACGCCGAGGATGGCGGCTTTAAGCAGCAGTAGGGTGTCCATGAAGTTTCGTCATTCCGGCGCAGGCCGGAATCCAGTTAATTAAAAAAGAGCCGTCGCCCTGATAACCAGCGACTTGCCCGCTTGTGGGCGTATAACCAACCACTTGGCAACCGTCTTTTGGTTGCTTAGTGGGATGGCTAGTTGTTTCATCAGTCGAATGGCTAGTAGTTCCATCAGCTTGTCGAAGGGCGCGATTATATCCGGCTCACAAGACGGATTGTTTACGTTGCAGCAACGCAATGCGGCGATTGACGGCACGCCGTTCCTCCTCGTTCATCTCCAGCCAGCGCGAGACTTCCTCGAAGGTACGCAGGCAACTGCGGCACACGTCGTCGCCGAGCACCGTGGTGCAATGGCCTACACAGGGGGAATCTGCCGTGATCTGCGAAGCAAGCAAGGAAGGTAGTGGGGAATGCATGGCTAATTGTACTGCGCGGCGTCAGGCTGCCGTGCTTCGATAGCCAAACTGGCCTAGCCATTCGCCGCGGTAGAAATCAATGCTCAGCCAGTACGGAACGATCGATGAGCGCTTGCTGGTGGGAAAATCTTCAAGAGGTGGGCCGTCCTTGGCGGCATGCAGGTCGCAGCGTGCGCTCGTGACCGGCCGAAACGAAACGCATAACTTGTCGTTGACCTTCGTGCCGCCAGACAGATCGAAATCTTCCCGAAAGCGCACCTGAAACCGGATAAGGCACGAGAAGTAAAGCTCCATTTCGGCAAGGATGGGCGAGGTACGTTGTTCCAGCGCCTGCAAGGCTGCTCGACTCAGGTGTACTTGCAGGCGTCTGCCATCCAGCGTGGTCAAAATTGTGGTGTCTTTTTCGAATGCATGTTTGCCGAAAGAAAACATAGAACCTCCATTTGGTTTTCCCGTGCCGTGCGCGGGAGCAAGAATAGCATGCGTGGCCTAACTTGCTGGGCGGGTGATCTGCTCAAGACGCGACAGCCAGGCGATCGCCTCCTCGCGCGAGGAACCGCACATCTCGGCAGAAGGCTGCAGCCCGCCGCAAAAGGCCGGGCGCTGCGGCTGACCGAACACCTTGCAGCGCAACTCGTCATCCAACTGTACGCACGGCACCCCGGCGGGCTTGCCATTCGGCATACCGGGCAGGGGCGAGGTGATGGAGGGGGCGATGCAGCAGGCAGCGCAGTGGGGGCGGCAGTTCATAGCGAATTCTTGCTGCTCAGAGTAGCTGCGGATGCTTCTTTCTTGACTGCCTCCCTCTGCGCTTTCCGTTCGGCCTTCCAGAATATACGCTTGAACTCCTTCAAATGCTTCCACCACTGGGGAGGGGGTGTCAGAGTGCCTTTCTTTACATTTGCCATATCCTATTTTTCAATAATTCTATGCTGAGATGATAAGCTCAATGGTGCCTACAGAAGAATGGTTTTACACAAGAAAGAGAAAGGGTATTCTTCGCCGGGCTTCTAAATGGTTACGCGGACAGAATGATACGAGCATATTACTCAGCTTTGATTCCCGCCTTTCTTCATGCATCAACTGAAGAAATTATGGGTGCATTGTCGCTCAACAATGACTATGCGCTTATTCAAACCCAGCGTGATGCGTGGGCTGCTCAAATTGAGATTCTTCGCACTGTGCTGAATGGGCGCGAAGGCTCAATATATTTTGAATATTCAATTCCACGTATGGGGCGAAGGATAGACGTTGTATTGTTGATCGGCCCAGTGATATTTGTTCTTGAATTTAAAGTAGGCGAGAAATCACATACCACTTATGCCTTTGATCAGGTGTTCGACTATGCTTTGGATCTGAAGAACTTTCATGAATCAAGTCATGATCAATTCATCGCGCCGATCTTGGTTGCGACGGAAGCGGGGCAACTGCCAATAACAATTTCGTTCACTCCAAGAAATGACAAATTGCTTTTTCCAGTAAGAACGAACAAGGAACAGCTAGGGGAAGCTCTCGACGAAATATTGAAATATATTGGTGAAGGCAGAGTCGATGTAAGCGAATGGGAAGCCGGGCGCTACTGTCCTACGCCCACTATTATCGAAGCAGCAATGGCCTTGTATAACAATCACGCGGTTGCTGAAATTACCCGTTCTGATGCAGGCGCGACCAATCTAAGGCTTACGTCCTCTACTATTTCTGAAGTTATTAATCTCTCAAGAGAAGGCGCTTATAAATCTATTTGCTTGGTGACTGGCGTGCCTGGCGCAGGTAAAACATTAGTCGGGCTGGATGTGGCAACAAAACATTCTGAGGCGGAAGACGATTTGTATAGCGTCTACCTGTCCGGCAATGGCCCGCTAGTAAAAATTCTTTGCGAAGCGCTCGCCCGCGATCAAGTTTCTCGTGGAAAAATCCGAGGCAACCGTGTAAGGATCGGGGAATCAAGAAGCTCCGTAAAATCATTTATACAGAATGTTCATCACTTTAGAGATGAATGCTTGCAAGATGAAAGCATGGCACCCATCGAACATGTGGCAATTTTCGATGAGGCGCAGCGGGCTTGGAATGTCGAACAAACATCCTCGTTTATGCGACGCAAGAAAAATCACCCAAACTTTAATCAGTCCGAGCCGGAATTCCTTATCTCGTGCATGGATAGACACGAAGAATGGGCGGCAATTGTTTGTCTTGTAGGCGGAGGGCAAGAAATCAACACAGGAGAGGCGGGCATTGGAGAGTGGATTAACTCTATTACTCGCTCGTTTCCAGATTGGCACGTCTATGTTTCCTCACGTCTGACGGATAGCGAATATCAGGCCGGCGAGGCACTTAAACAGCTTGAGTCACATGCAAATGTGACATATTTGGATGAGTTGCATTTGGGCGTATCTATGCGGTCATTCCGAGCAGAAGATGTATCACTTTTGGTAAAGCAGTTACTTGATTTAGAAATTGACTTGGCAAAACTCACCTACGAGAAAATAAAGACTCGATATCCGATCGTAATTACAAGGGATTTAGAGAGGGCAAAGGCTTGGCTAAAGCGCCATGCCCGAGGCAGCGAGCGCTATGGGATTGTTGTTTCATCACAGGCTGAACGACTAAAACCACATGCGATAGATGTTAAATCGCCAATGGATCCCGTGAATTGGTTCCTAAACGAAAAAGACGATGTTCGGTCTTCCTACTACTTGGAGGATGTCGCAACCGAATTTCACGTTCAAGGATTGGAGTTAGATTGGACCTGTGTTACATGGGATGCTGACTTTCGCCATACAAAGAACGGCTGGAGTCATCATTCGTTTCGGGGAACTGGCTGGAACAGAATTAATAAAGACGAGCGGAAACAATATCTGAAAAACGCATATCGAGTATTGTTAACTAGAGCGCGGCAGGGGATGGTTCTAGTTGTGCCTGAAGGAGACCTGGAAGATCATACGCGCAGCTCCGGATATTACGACGGGACATATCATTATTTGAAAGAAATTGGCTTTGCAGAGATTTAATGGAGAGACTGCCATGAACTTCATTGATAAACGATCTGTAGCAACTTATGACGCCCAAAATGAATGGTGCATTTTCGAGTATCTCTATCGCGACGCGGCCAACTATAAAGCTTGGGGAGAAATTCTTCTGTCGGGTATTCCATCGGAGGATGATATGGCGGCAATGCGTGCTCGTTTAGAATCAGGTGAATATTTTGTTGCTGAACAAGTCGGCATTCCAGCTTTATACAAAGAGCTGTGGGACTTATCAGGGGGTCCTACAGAGGACGACCATGCATTGCACGAATTTGTAGCACTTCGTGTCGCGAGTGAGGATGAGAGAAAATCATTACCATTGTTTGGAGAGTTAGCAGGCTTGCTCAAAATTTTTCAATCAGTAACCAAGTGGGATTACTCACTATCACCTAATTTCAAAACCACCTTTTGGCCGCGAGCCCCTTCCAGCGGTTAAGACACATTGAAATAATACGAGCCGCATCGCGGCTCGTATTTGATTGCTTGAAGCAAGAAGCTTACGCCTTGTGATAAACCTCCGCCACCTGCTTCACAAACTCCACCGACTTCACTTCCATTCCCTTCCATAAAGATGGATTCAGTCGTGGTGACTAAGTTCAACACAGGCGAGATTTTGCTCTGTCAAAGCCCGCTCGATCTCTGTGCGATGATCGAGAAGTATGTTGAGTACGACAGTCTTTGAGCGGTTAGGAATTTTGAGCCATATCACTTGTGGCGGATGTCCTGCCACAAGTGAGCGCTCCTGAAAATCCGAGTCTCGGCTAACGATCACGAAACCATTGTCTTTTGCGTACTGCCAGATTTTGGAATCGCTTGCGCTCTCTAATCCCAACAGGGCAATTTGTGTCGAGCCGGGGAATGCGGTTTGCAGAAAGGGGACAATGCGTCTCGACAGATTTTCGTCGAGCAGCAGTTTCATTACACAGCCACGTTGTACAAATTATGTTCGCGGTCTGCCGCAAAGGCGAGGCAGGCGCGAATGTCGGCAGATTCAAGTTCGGGGAAGTCCTCGATAATGTCCGCCTCGCTCATGCCATCGGCAAGCATTTCCAACACATCATAGACGCTGATGCGCAGATTGCGGATGCAAGGACGCCCGCCGCGTTTGCTGGAATCCAATGTGATACGCGAGTCCGTCATGATTTCCGCCTTTCCGGTTAGCTTGCCGACGCACTATAAGGGACATAGAGCGATAATTCAACGGCAAGCTTCAAGCCTTGTGATACACCTCCGCCCCCTGCTTCACAAACTCAACCGACTTCACTTCCATCCCTTTCTGTAGCGCGGCCTGCTCGTCCAAGCCTTCCTTGGCGGCGAAGTCGCGCACGTCCTGGCTGATTTTCATCGAGCAGAACTGCGGGCCGCACATGGAGCAGAAGTGGGCGACTTTGGCGGATTCCTTGGGCAGGGTCTCGTCGTGGAATTCGCGCGCGCGGTCAGGGTCGAGGCCGAGGTTGAACTGGTCTTCCCAGCGGAACTCGAAGCGCGCCTTGCTCATGGCGTTGTCGCGGATCTGCGCGCCGGGGTGGCCCTTGGCGAGGTCGGCGGCGTGGGCGGCGATCTTGTAGGTGATGATGCCTTCCTTCACGTCGGCCTTGTTGGGCAGTCCGAGGTGTTCCTTGGGCGTGACGTAGCACAGCATGGCGGTGCCGAACCAGCCGATCAATGCCGCGCCGATGGCGCTGGTGATGTGGTCGTAGCCGGGGGCGATGTCCTGCGTCAGGGGTCCTAGCGTGTAGAAGGGCGCCTCGTGGCACCACTTCAGTTGCAGTTCCATGTTCTCCTTGATCATGTGCATGGGCACATGGCCGGGGCCTTCGATCATCACCTGCACGTCGTGCTTCCACGCGATCTGCGTCAGTTCGCCCAGCGTCTTGAGTTCGCCCAGTTGTGCTTCGTCGTTGGCGTCATAGATGGAGCCGGGACGCAAACCGTCACCCAGACTGAAGGTGACGTCGTAGGCTTTCATGATCTCGCAGATTTCCTCGAAGTGCGTGTAGAGGAAATTTTCCTTGTGGTGGGAGAGACACCACTTGGCCATGATGGAACCGCCGCGCGAGACGATGCCGGTCATGCGTTTTGCGGTCATGGGAACGTAGCGCAGCAGCACGCCGGCGTGGATGGTGAAGTAGTCGACGCCCTGTTCGGCCTGCTCGATCAGCGTGTCCTTGAAGATCTCCCAGGTCAGGTCTTCGGCCTTGCCGTTCACCTTTTCCAGCGCCTGGTAGATGGGCACGGTGCCGATGGGCACGGGCGAGTTGCGGATGATCCATTCGCGCGTCTCGTGGATGTTCTTGCCGGTGGAGAGATCCATCACCGTGTCGCCGCCCCAGCGGATGGCCCAGGTCATCTTCTCCACTTCTTCCTGGATGCTGGAACCGAGCGCGGAATTGCCGATGTTGGCGTTGATCTTCACCAGGAAATTGCGGCCGATGATCATCGGCTCGATCTCGGGGTGGTTGATGTTGGCGGTGATCACAGCGCGTCCGGCAGCGACTTCGCTACGCACGAATTCGGGCGTGATCACCTTGGGCATCGCAGCACCGAAGTTCTCGCCGGGGTGCTGTTTCAGCAGCATCTCGGAAAGGCCCTCGCGCTTTTGGTTCTCGCGAATTGCGATGAATTCCATCTCCGGCGTGATGATGCCTTTGCGCGCATAGTGCATCTGCGTGACGTTCATGCCTGCCTTGGCCCTGCGTGGGGTGTGTTGGAGGTTGAAGCGCATATCGGCCAGGGCCGGGTCGTTCAGGCGCTGCCGGCCATATTCGGAGGTCAGGCAAGGCAGCGCTTCGGTGTCATTGCGCTCTTCGATCCACTTTGCGCGCATCTCGGAGAGGCCCGAGCGGATATCGATCTTTACCGCCGGGTCCGTGTATGGACCGGAACAGTCATACACATGGATAGGCGGGTTATGCTCGACGCCGTTGTTCAGGTGGGTGTCGGTCAGCGTGATTTCGCGCATCGGCACGCGGATATCGGGCCTGCTGCCTTCGACATAGATCTTGTGCGAATTGGGTAACGGCTTGACGGCGGCCTCGTCAACGTGGGCGGCTGAAGCCAGAAATTGGGGATTTGCGTTCATGCGATGCTCCGGATTAACAGGGAAGCATCGGCGGATGCTTCCCTACGACGGCATTACCCGTACAGGTTCAAAGGGTGTTTCTCACTTCAAAATGAAGACCCCTAGCGAGCGTGCAAGGTACTGGAAAGCCGGGCTAAAGGCAAGCTGATAAAGCGTTGAGCAGGCGGGGTGCGCTTGCTATACTGTGCTGTGACAATAACTATGCAGCAAGGGGACAGGGGATGAACAATATGGAACTCGCTCGCTTCAATATGGTGGAACAGCAGATACGTCCCTGGGACGTATTGGATGCGAACGTGCTCGACCTGCTCAGGAAAGTCAAACGCGAACATTTCGTGCCGGTGGACAAGCAGTCGATGGCCTTTATGGATGTCGAAATTCCCCTCGGGCACAACGCCAAGATGTGGTTTCCCAAGGTGGAAGCGCGCGCATTGCAGGCCCTGAAACTAAAAGTGAGTGACCGCGTACTGGAAGTTGGCACCGGCAGCGGTTACCTGACGGCGCTGATCTCACGCATGGCTCAGCATGTCACCAGTGTGGAACTGGTTCAGGAACTGAGCGCCCGTGCGGCCCGTACGCTGGCTGCGCATCATTACGATAACGTGACGCTGGAAGTCGGCGACGCTTCCAGAGGCTGGGGCAGCGAGAAGTACGATGCCATCGTGCTGACCGGCTCGGTGCCGTTGCCGCCGGAGTCCTTCTACCAGATGCTGAATACGGGCGGGCGGCTGTTTGCGATCGTGGGCGATGCGCCGGCGATGCATGCGACGCTGGTAACCTGTGTAGCTCCGGGCGTGTTCGAGACGATCACGTTGTTCGAGACCAGCGTAGTCCCTTTGATAAACGCCCCGCAACCGCAACGTTTCGCGTTCTGATCGCTTCCCGGCATGGTCGAGGATATTCATGCCAACTTGAATTGTGCAGTCGCAGCAGGTAATATTAGCAAATTCTAATATTTGGAACGGGCGATGAAATTCTCGAAAATTGCATTAAGCGTCGCGCTGGCCATGGCCGCAAGTCCAATGGCTGGAGCGGCGGATCTGCTGGATTTCTATCATCAGGCGCAAAGTCAGGATGCGGTGTTCGCGTCGGCGCGCGCGACAAGACAGGCCGGGCAGGAGAAACTGACGCAAGGCCGCTCGCAATTGTTGCCCAGCGTCAATCTCAACGCGAACAGCACCTATAACAACGTCAATACGACGTATACGGGGGCCGGAGCTGCGCTGTTCCCGTTCCCTTCCGGTGATCAGCGCTTCAACAACCATGGTTACGGCGTAACGTTGGTGCAGCCCCTGTTTCGCGAACAGAACTGGGCGTCTTATTCCGAATCCGAATTGCAGGTGCTGCAGACCGAGGCGCAATACAAACTCGCCGAACAAAGCCTGATATTGCGCGTCGCACAGACGTATTTCGACGTGCTGATCGCGCAGGACACCGTGCAGCTGGCTGCAGCGCAGAAAACCGCCATTTCCGAACAGCTGGAGCAGGCGAAACGGAATTTCGAGGTCGGCACGGCCACCATCACGGATACGCATGAGGCACAGGCACGCTATGACCTGATCGTTGCGCAAGAGATCGCGGCGCAAAGCGACCTGGAAGTGAAGAGGCGTACCCTGCAGCAGCTGATCAATGCGGTTCCCCAGGAGTTGGCGCCCTTGGGCAAATCGTTCCAGATGGAACAGCCGCAGCCTGCCAATCTGGACAAATGGGTGGAGGGCGCCCGGCAACACAATTACCAGATCGCCAGCGCGCAAGCGGCATCGGAAATAGCCGAAAAGGAAGTGGATCGCAACCGGGGCGGGCATCTGCCGACGGTAGATCTGGTGGCGAACTATTCAAAGAACTCGGCAAACGGCAGTATCTACGGCATCGGCAGCGATACCACCGCAACCACAGTGGGCGTGCAAATGAATATGCCGCTCTTCCAGGGCGGCGCGATCCAGTCGAAGTGGCGCGAGGCTGAGGCCAACCGCGAACGCGCCAGGCAGGATCTGGAAAACAACCGCCGTACTGTCGAGCTGCAAACCCGGCAGGCGTACTTGGGTGTGGTCAGCGGCATAGCACAGGTGCAGGCGTTGCAGCAGGCCTTGAAGTCAAGCGAAAGTCTGCTGGATGCAAGCAAACTGGGACACGATGTCGGCGTGCGCACCAATCTGGATGTCCTGAATGCCCAGCAGCAACTCTTCTCGACGCGCCGCGACCTGTACCAGGCGGAATACAACTATCTGGTCAGCCAGCTAAACCTGAAAGCGGCGGTAGGCGAGTTGAGCGAAGAAGATCTGAGCAAGGTCAATCAGGCGCTGCACTAGGAAACGCAGATTTAGCCCGTTCGCCCTGAGATTGTCGAAGGGCCCCCACGAACGGAGGGCCTAATCTGCACATCCTTGGAACCAAAAAGCTGACTATTGTGGCGCGAGCACCATGCCGGTCGGCTCATAGATCTCCCGCACGCACTCTGCAACGCTGTCCTGCCATTCCGGCAATACGATCCCGAATGCATCGCGAACCTTGTCGTTGGCAAGAACGGAATTTGAGGGTCGCTTTGCCGGTACGGGATACTCGTGCGTGGCGATGGGGTGGATAGCGAGAGCCTTGGATGCGAGCGCAGGATCATACTGGCGAGCCAGACGCACGATCTCCTCGGCATATTGATGCCAGTTGGTGCGCCCGGCGGCAGTCAGATGATAAAGCCCACTCAAATTGCTATCCCGATCTGCACTCTGCCAAAAGGACAGGGTCGAAGCCGTGGCTTCCGCAATATCCCTTGCCCAGGTCGGCGCACCGAACTGGTCGGCGACGATGCGAAGCTCGTTGCGCTCTTTCGCCAGTCGCAATATCGTCTTCACAAAATTCCCGCCATGCACCCCATATACCCAGCTGGTACGCAAGATGAGGTGCTTGCAGCCGGAAGCGCGGATCGCCTGTTCCCCTGCCAATTTTGTCCCGCCATAGACGCTTTGCGGGTTGGGCGCATCGTCCTCGGTATAAGGCGCGGGCTTGCTTCCATCGAATACATAGTCAGTGGAGTAATGGACCAGCAATGCACCGAGACGAAGAGACTCTTCGGCCAATATCCCCGGGGCAATGCCGTTGACGGCCATCGCCCGTACCGCATCGCTTTCTGCCTTGTCGACAGCGGTATATGCAGCCGGATTGATGATGATGTCGGGAGCGATGTTGCGAACGGTGCGCCGGATCGCATCGGGATCGGTCAGATCCAGTTCTTTCGAGTCCGTGGCGACGACCTGACCGAAAGAGGCCAGAGAGCGCTGCAATTCCCAACCGACCTGCCCATTCTTGCCGGTGAGCAGTATCTTTTTCATGCAAAAACCTCTGCGTCGAGGAGGCACTTGCCGGCCTGATCCTTGGCAGAAAGCAGCGGGGTAGCCCCGCCCAGCTGCCAGTCGATGGCCAAGTCGGCATCGTTCCAGACGATGCATCGCTCATGCTCGGGCGCCCAATAATCGGTCGTCTTGTACAGGAACTCGGCAGAATCGCTCAGTACCACAAAGCCATGCGCGAATCCCTTCGGTATCCACAGCATCTTCTTGTTGTCGGCAGACAGGTTCACACCGACCCACTTTCCGAAGGTGGCTGAACTCTTGCGAACATCGACAGCGATATCCAGCACCTCACCTGCGATGACGCGCACCAGCTTGCCTTGTGGCTGACGTATCTGGTAATGCAGACCGCGCAAGACATTGCGGGCGGATTTGGAATGATTGTCCTGAACGAAGGCATCGGCGACGCCAGTCAATTCAGTGAACCGCCGTTGGTTGAAACTCTCGTAGAAGAATCCCCGGTCATCGCCGAATACTTTGGGTTCGATGATGAGCACATCGGGGATCGCGGTATGGACAACTTGCATCAGCGCCTCTCTTCGTTCAGCAGGCGTTGCAGATATTGCCCATAACCATTTTTGGACAGCGGAGCGATCAGCTTCTGCAATTGCGCAGCATCGATATAGCCCTTGCGATAGGCGATCTCTTCAGGACAGGCTATCTTCAGGCCCTGGCGCTTTTCCAGCGTCTGGATGAACATGGAAGCTTCCAGCAGCGATTCGTGCGTGCCGGTATCCAGCCATGCGTAACCGCGTCCCATCACCTGGACGTCAAGCTTGCCGCGATCCAGGTAGATCTGGTTCACGGTGGTGATCTCAAGTTCGCCGCGCGCAGAAGGCTTGATGGACTTCGCGATCTGCACCACATCGTTATCGTAAAAATACAAACCGGTGACCGCATAGTTCGACTTCGGCTTGAGCGGCTTTTCCTCGATGCTCAGCGCACGGCCGGATGCATCGAAATCGACGACGCCGTACCGTTCCGGGTCGAGCACGTGGTAGGCAAACACGGTGCCGCCGTCAGTCTTGTTCGCGGCCGGCGTCAACAAGGTGTCAAAGGCATGACCGTAGAAAATGTTGTCGCCCAACACCAGTGAGCAGGCATCCTTGCCGATGAAGGATTCACCGATGATGAAAGCCTGCGCAAGGCCATCGGGAGACGGCTGAACCGCGTAAGAGATACTCATCCCCCATTGCGAGCCATCGCCCAGCAACTGCTCAAAGCGGGGAGTGTCCTGCGGCGTCGAGATGACCAGCACATCGCGTATGCCTGAGAGCATCAGCGTCGTGAGCGGATGATAGATCATCGGCTTGTCATACACGGGGAGGAGTTGTTTGGAAATCGTTTGCGTTACCGGATAAAGCCTTGTGCCGGAGCCGCCGGCGAGGATGATGCCTTTCATCGAGTGCAGAGTGTTGAGTGCTGAGTGCTGAGTCATTATGCTGTACCTTGTCTTTTTACGGATGCCCTGAGTCCCCCGACTAAACGGGCCACTTCTTCTGCTTGCTGCATTGATTCACCAAATTGCCGCTGGTCGATGTAACCGACATCGAGCGCGATATAAAGCTGGGCGCGCAACTCGGCGCAAGAAGCCTTGGCAATAACCAGAAAGTGATGGAATTCAGCTGCGCCACCGCGCTCAAATCCTTCCGCAATATTCGACATGACTGAAACGGCGGCACGTTGAATCTGGTCCTTCAATCCAAAATCTCTGGAAAATCCACCTTGTGAAGTGAGTTGATAGATCGACGCAGCAAGTGCGCGCGCCTTTTGCCAAGCGATCAACTCCTCAAATCGCGAGATTCCCATCGCTTCCTTTCCAACTCAGGACTCAGCACTCAGCACTCTGTACTGTTTATCGATCCACTTCTGGTATTCGCCGCTGGTCACTCCGCTCACCCAATCGGTGTTATGCAGATACCATTCAACGGTTTTGCGCAGTCCGCTCTCGAAAGTCTCCCGGGGTTTCCAGCCCAGATCATGCGAGATCTTGGTGGCGTCGATCGCATAACGCTTGTCGTGACCGGGGCGGTCGGCAACATAGGTGATGAGTCTGTTGTGCGGCGCACCTTGCGGGCGCAGTTCGTCCAAAGTCTTGCAGATAGTTTGTACCACTTCCAGGTTGGTCTTTTCGTTCCAGCCGCCGATGTTGTAGGTCTCGCCTAATTTGCCCTTCTCGAGCACAAGACGCAAAGCCCGCGCGTGGTCGTCCACATACAGCCAGTCGCGGATATTGTCGCCCTTGCCGTAAATGGGCAGCGGCTTCGCATTGACCGCGTTCAGGATCACAAGCGGGATCAGTTTTTCAGGAAAGTGGTAGGGGCCGTAGTTGTTGGAACAGTTGGTGGTCACCACCGGAAAACCGTAAGTATGATGCCACGCACGCACCAGGTGATCGGAGGATGCCTTGCTGGCGGAATAAGGCGAGTTGGGCTCGTAGGCCGTTTCCTCGGTGAAGAAGCCGGTCTCGCCCAAGCTGCCATATACCTCGTCCGTCGAAATATGGTGGAAACGGAAGCCCGCTTTACGCTGCGCATCCAGACCGTTCCAGTAGTTGCGGGCGGACTCGAGCAGAATATAAGTGCCTACAATATTGGTCTGAATGAAATCCGCCGGACCGCTGATGGAACGGTCGACATGGGACTCGGCGGCCAAATGCATCACGGCATCCGGCTGGTGTTCGCCAAATACGCGTGCCATTTCGGCGGCGTCGCAAATATCCACCTGTTCGAAACGGTAACGGGGATTGTCCGACACCGTGGCCAGTGACTGCAGATTGCCCGCATAGGTCAGCTTGTCGACGTTGACAACGCTGGAATCGGTATCGTTAATGAACTGCCGAATGACGGCAGAGCCGATGAATCCGGCGCCGCCGGTAACGAGGATTTTTTTCATGGCGCTGATTTTACCTGACTGGAAACCATTTTGTTATACAGAGCATGATCAAGCGCTAAAGCAATATGCGCCATCGCATGTTTCGTTGCGCCCCGATTGTTACTGACGAACTGTTTGCCGGCCTCTCCCATTTGCTCCATCCGTTTGATGTCGTGCATGAGCACATTCAGTTGCTGCACGAAATCGTCCGCATGCGTGACTTGAACCGCCGCGCCGTTCGCTACGGCAAGTTCCGTTGCCTGCCCAAAGTTATAAGTATGCGGCCCGATCAACAAGGGTGTGCCGACCGCGCAAGCTTCGATCAGGTTCTGTCCGCCAAAAGGAAGCAGGCTGCCGCCGATGAATGCGAGATCGCAAGAAGCGTAATAAGCGAACATCTCTCCCATGCTGTCGCCCAGCACCACCTGCGTGTGCGGGGAAACGGCTTCATTTGCGCTTCGGCGCTGCATGTGCAAACCATGCTTTTCGACCAGACTGGCAACTTCATCGAACCGCTGTGGATGTCGCGGAACGATCACGACCAGCAGGCGCTCGATCTGCTGGCTTCGCAAGGCATCAAGCAACAGTTCCTCTTCGCCTTCGCGAGTGCTGGCAAGGAGCAGGACAGGGCGCATTCCGAACAAGGCACGGAAATGCGTGCCCAGTTCCAGCATCGCGGCAGGCGGCGTGATGTCGAATTTAAGATTGCCCATCACCGGCACCGCCCTGTTGGACAGGCTGGCAAGCCGGGTGGCATCGTCCTCTGTCTGGGCTGAAATCAGAAACAGTTCATGCAAGCTCATGCGGGCAAGTTTGGGAAAACGCGCATAACTGCGGGCGGACTTTTCCGACAGCCGTGCATTGAGCAATAAAATCGGAACAGCCTCGGCATGACAGGTATGGATAAGGTTGAACCAGATCTCGGTTTCCAGCAGCACGCCGATGCGTGGCCGGAAATGACGCAGGAAGCGTTTTACGGCAAAAGGATAATCGTAGGGCAGGTACACTCGAATCACATCGTCGCCAAAGAGCTGCTCGCCGGCTGCGCGCCCAGTGGGAGTGGTGTGGCTGAGCAGTATCTGGTGATCGGGATAACGTGCGCGCAAACTCTGAACCAGCGTGACCGCCGCGCGGGTTTCGCCGACCGACACCGTGTGCAGCCATATGACAGGCTTGTCGCAACTCACCTCGTAGCGCCCAAAGCGTTCGCCGACATGCTTCAGATACTCCGGCTGCTTGCGCGAACGCCAATACAAATGAAAAAAGGCATAGGGCAGTAACAGCCAAAGCAAAGCGGTGTAAGCAAACTTCGAGTCTATGAGCTTCTTCATGCGTGCTGACCCAATACCTTATCCAGTTGTGACATGACGTCGGCGACCGCTATCAGGGACATCGCCCCGGGATGATGAACCCTGGTGTTCCACGGGAGTTTATCGGCGTCCTTTCCAAGATACACATTGACTGCTTGAGGATAGCGATCCACACAGTACTCCAGTTGTCTGTACGGTCCGCTCAATTCGGGCGAAGCAACCGCATAAAGGCCTATAACGGGCGTGTTCATCGCTCTGGCGATATGCACCGAGCCGGTATCCGGCGCGATCAGCACATCGACGAGGCCCAGCAACGCTGCGAGTTGCTTGGGCGTGGATTTGCCACAAAGATCGACCGTGTAGCCGGGAGCAAGCTGTGCGAGGCGTTCGCATAACGACAGCTCCGCGGCGGAGCTTCCGCCGGAAAGAACCACGCCGCATTTCCAGCGCGCAATAACCAGTTTTACCAGCTCCTCGTAACGTTCCGGCAACCAGTTGCGTTCGGTCTTGCTTGAATGGGGGTGGATCGCTACCCAGGGCTTTGGCAACTTCTTCAATTGCTCATGTGCCCATTCAAGGTCAGTCGAACCGACCGGCAAATTCCAGTCGGCCGAAACTGGCTTACCGGTCAATGTCTCGACGAAGGACAAAAAACTGTCCATCAAGTGCGAATCAGCGAAGGGAATGCGGCGATTGCAGAACAACCACTGGCCTTCCCGGGCGCGAGCGCGGTCAAAGCCGATCTTGACGGGGGCATGCAGGGCAGGATAGAGCAAATTGATGCGCAGATTGGCCTGCATCGCCAGAACCACATCAAAACGGCGTTGGCGGAACGCGCGATAAAAGGCAACGTAGTCCGCCAAGGAGCGCGGTTTATCAAATACCTCGAACTGCACACCTTCCATACCTTTTAGTAAAGCGTAAGTTAACGGACTGGTGATCCAGGTAACCTTTGCGGCAGGCAGGCACTGCTGCAACGCGCGCACCGCAGCCGACACCAGGACCACATCGCCCAGTGCGGAAAAACGGACGATGGCAATGTGCAAATCAGGTTTAAAGGGCTCAGTCACTGGCGGTAAGCGTATATAAGACTTCGCCATTGTAACGAAACCAGCCGCCAGATAACTTGACACTATATATATGGCCTGCTGTAATGCGCACCGTTCACCGATTGAACGCACTACCCATGCTAGACGAAACCACACATTACGGTCTGCTCAAGACCCTGGAAGAGAATCCCGGACTTTCGCAAAGAGATTTGGCGAAAAGGCTGGGCGTCAGCCTTGGAAAAATCAATTACTGCCTCAACGCCTTGGTAGCGAAGGGCAGCGTCAAGATCAACAACTTCCGCAACAGCGACAACAAACTGGCCTACGCCTATCTGCTCACGCCGAGCGGCGTTGAACAAAAAGCGCGAATGACAGTGGAATTTCTGCAAGTCAAAGTTCAGGAATATGAACGCCTGCGCGCGGAAATAGAAGAACTGAAGCGTGAAGCTGAGCAAAAAGGTCTGCTGGAGAATACACATGAGTAATCAGGTATATGCCGTTATTCTGGCAGGCGGAAGCGGAAGCCGGTTGTGGCCGCTTTCCAGGCAACATCTACCCAAGCAATTTCTGGCACTGGACGGCGAGTTTTCATTGTTGAAAACCACGATCAATCGTCTGATGCCGACGATAGGCGAAAAGAATGTATTGATCGTCACCCAGGAGGCGCTGGCCAAGGGCGAGGCATATCATGCCTTGCTACCCTATCAATCGCTTTTCGAGCCGATCGGCCGTAACACCGCGCCGGCCATCGCCATTGCCGCGGCGTATCTTGTGGCTGAAGGTAAGGATCCGGTCATGGTGGTGCTGCCTGCCGACCACGTCATCAAAGACGAAGCGGGCTTCCGCAAGCATCTGGACACCGCCATCCAGGCAGCGCAAAGCGGCAAACTGGTGACTTTCGGCATCCAGCCGACCCGGCCAGACACCGGATTCGGTTATATCAAAACAACAGCACCGGGGACTGAGGAACGAGGACTGAGTGGAGAAGCGGGAATCGGCTTTACTCAGCACCCAGCACTCAGCACTCAGGACAGTGCTTCTCAGCACTCAGCACCCAGCACTCAGTCCTGTGTTTTGGACGTGGAACGGTTCACCGAAAAACCCGACCTGATTACTGCCCAGGCTTTCCTGAAAGAGGGCGGCTATTACTGGAACTCCGGCATGTTCGTCTGGCGCGCGTCGGTGATCCTTGCCGAGATACAACGGCACTTGCCCGCGGTCTATCAGATCGTGCAAGCCATCATTGCCGAAACCCGTGCGGGCACAGCTTTCCAGAAGTCCCTGGAAAAACATTTCGCCGCGATGCCGTCGATCTCGATTGACTACGGTGTGCTGGAAAAATCGGACAATGTTTCCCTCATTCCCTGCGACATCGGCTGGAACGACGTAGGCAGCTGGCAGGCAGTACACGAGATTTCGAACAAGGACGAAAGCGGCAATGCGCTGCAAGGCAATGTCATCGCAGTAGATTGCAAAAACAGCCTGATCCGAGCCGAAAAGCGACTGGTGGCCGCCATCGGTGTGGAAGACCTGTGCGTGATCGAAACCGCAGACGCGGTACTGATCTCGAAAAACGACCAGACACAGCGAGTACGCGAAGTGGTGGATGCGTTGCAGGAAAAAGGCGCGACCGAGCATGTCTACCACACCAAAGTGAATCGTCCGTGGGGCAGCTATACCGTGCTGGAAGAAGATCCGGAAGGCTTCAAACTGAAACGAATCGAAGTTGCGCCGGGCGCGCGACTGAGCCTGCAAAGCCATCGCCAGCGCTCCGAGCACTGGGTCGTTGTGTCGGGCACCGCCACCGTAACCAACGGCGAAGAAGTCATCACCGTTTACAAGAACCAAAGCACCTACATACCGATAGGAACGAAGCACCGCCTGGAAAATCTCGGCAAGGAACCGCTGCACATCGTAGAAATACAGGTCGGTGAATATCTGGGCGAAGACGATATTCAACGTTATGAAGATAACTACGGCAGGTAATCAAAAATTTTGAAAGGGTTGAAATGAGCAAAACCAAAAAGGTCGCATTGATTACCGGCGTCACCGGGCAGGACGGCGCCTACCTCTCCGAATTGCTGCTGGACAAGGGTTATGAGGTGCATGGTCTCAAGCGCCGCAGTTCATTGTTCAACACGGCGCGCATCGACCACCTGTTCCATGACGTGCACGAAAAGGGCAAACCGTTCTTCCTGCATCACGGAGATATGACCGACTCGTCCAGCCTGACGCATATCATCCAGAAAGTGCAGCCCGACGAAATATATAACCTGGCTGCACAAAGTCACGTTGCGGTGTCGTTCGAGGAGCCGGAATATACGGCCAATTCCGATGCACTAGGCTCGCTGCGCATCCTGGAAGCGATCCGCATCCTCGGTTTAGCCAAGAAAACCCGTTTCTATCAAGCCTCCACTTCCGAACTGTATGGCCTGGTGCAAGAGACACCGCAAAAGGAGACCACCCCGTTCTATCCGCGCAGTCCCTATGCTGTAGCCAAGCTCTACGCTTACTGGATCACAGTCAACTACCGCGAAGCCTATGGCATCTACGCCTGCAACGGCATCCTGTTCAACCATGAATCGCCGATCCGCGGCGAAACTTTTGTCACGCGAAAGATAACCCGCGCCCTGGCGCGCATCAAACTCGGCCTGCAGGAATGTCTGTACCTGGGCAACCTGAATTCGCTGCGCGACTGGGGCCACGCCAAAGACTACGTCGAGATGCAGTGGCTGATGCTGCAACAGGACAAACCGGAAGATTTCGTCATTGCCACCGGCGTGCAATACAGCGTGCGCGATTTCGTGAATGCGGCAGCCAGAGAGCTTGGCATGTCCATCACATGGAAGGGTGACGGTGTGGAAGAAAAAGGCTATGACGCCTCCGGAAAATGTATCGTGGCGGTCGACCCGCGATATTTCCGTCCTACCGAAGTCGAAACCTTGCTGGGTGACGCCAGCAAGGCAAAGAACAAACTCGGCTGGTCACCCAGGATCACTTTCGATGAACTGGTCAGCGAGATGGTGCGCGAAGACCTTAAAGGTGCGGAGCGCGATGAACTCGTGAAAAAGCATGGCTATTCGGCTTTCAATCCGCACGAGTAAGCGTTGATCAGAATGAGCAAGATTCGAATACTGCTGACTGGGGGCGGTGGAATGGTTGGGCGCAACGTGCTCGAGCATTCTGAAATCGGGGATTTTGAAATTCTCGCGCCACGTAGCAATGAGCTGGATTTGCGCGACTTCGACGCCGTGACATCATATTTGAATACACACCGCCCGGATATGTTGATCCATGCAGCAGGAAAAGTGGGTGGCATCCAGGCCAACATGCGCGAGCCGGTGAGCTTTCTGATGGACAACCTCGATATGGGGCGAAATATAGTCTGGGCGGCACATGAGGTCGGCATCAAGCGGCTGATCAATCTTGGAAGCTCCTGCATGTATCCGCGCAATCACTCTGAGCCGTTGCGCGAAGAGATGGTGCTAAAAGGCGAACTGGAACCAACCAACGAAGGCTATGCGCTGGCAAAGGTGGTGACGGCACGGCTATGTGAATACATCATGCGCGAGGACGCGAGCTACCAGTACAAGACGCTCATTCCCTGCAATATCTACGGCCGTCATGACAAATTCGATCCGGCACATTCGCATCTCGTGCCGGCAATCATCCATAAAGTTCATCAGGCCAAGCAAAGCGGACAGGAAACTGTCGAGATATGGGGAGACGGGACTGCGCGGCGCGAATTCATGTATGCCGGCGACCTGGCTGATGCAGTTGTACGCGCGGTAAGAAATTTCGACTCGTTGCCCGGCTACATGAACGTCGGACTGGGCCACGACCATACAATCAATGAGTATTACCAGGCAGCGGCCGATGTGATGGGCTACACCGGTGAATTCGTCCATGACCTCAGCAAACCTGTCGGCATGGCGCGCAAGCTGGTGAGCGTCGAGCGACAGCTTGCCTGGGGTTGGAAAGCGCAACACGGGT
The DNA here is from genome assembly GCA_027310665.1 of Sideroxydans sp. Taxonomy (GTDB): domain Bacteria; phylum Pseudomonadota; class Gammaproteobacteria; order Burkholderiales; family Gallionellaceae; genus Sideroxyarcus. Next base: position 49,375 of record DAIDAJ010000047.1, read on the forward strand.
TGCGCGAAGGAATTGAAAAAACGTACAGCTATTATTTGAAGGAGCACCAGCAATGAGTTTCAAGTTTCCATTAGCCACTGCCTCTTGGGACAAGGAAGAGATCGATGCAATGCAGCGGGTTATTGCATCCGGGAAGTTCACGATGGGTGCAAACGTAAAATCCTTTGAGAACGATTTTGCGGCGTTTGCGGGGAGCAAGCATAGTGTAATGGTCAACTCCGGTTCTTCGGCAAATCTGCTGATTGTGGCGGCGCTGTTCTATACAAAGAATCCGGAATTGAAATTGAAGCGCGGCGACGAGGTGATCGTACCTGCCGTGTCGTGGAGTACAACCTACTATCCCCTGTATCAATACGGCCTGAAGATCAAATTTGTCGATATCGACCTGCACACCTTGAACTACGATCTCGATCAACTGGAAGGGGCCGTCACGGATAAAACGCGCGCCATCATGGCAGTAAATCTTCTCGGCAACCCGAACGATTTCGCACGTATCCAGCAGATCATCGGAAAAAGAAGAATTGTGCTGATTGAAGATAACTGCGAATCCATGGGGGCCACTTACCAAGGCAAGCAGGCAGGAACATTTGGTGTGATGGGCAGTTTCAGCTCATTCTTTAGCCATCACATATCAACGATGGAAGGCGGACTCATCGTTACCGATGATGAGGAGCTCTACCACATTCTGTTATCGCTACGGGCTCACGGCTGGACTCGCAATCTACCCAAACACAATCTTGTATGCGGCGAGAAAAGCGATGACCCCTTCGAGGAGTCCTGGCGATTCGTGCTTCCAGGCTACAACGTGCGTCCGTTAGAGCTGGAGGGAGCGCTCGGTGTGGAACAAGTTAAGCGCTTACCCAAGCTGATCGAAGAACGCCGAAAGAACGGCCAATTGCTGCAAGCGACGTTGGAAAACCATCCCGACATCATCATCCAGAGGGAAATTGGAAAAAGCAGTTGGTTTGGTTTCAGTCTGGTAATTCGGCCGGATAGCAAATTGACGCGTCACGAATTGGTGGCGAAGCTAAACGTCCTGGGCTTCGAGTGTCGGCCGATTGTTGCCGGAAATTTTGCCAAAAACGAGGTGGTCAAATATTTTGACTCGGAAGTACACGGCGCGCTGAAGAATGCGGATCATATTGACCAAAACGGTTTGTTCGTGGGCAATCATCACTTCCCTATGCCCGAAGCCTTTGCTGAGCTTGGCAAACTTGCCTGATCATGTTGCAGTATGAGTCTTAGCCGAAATTTTATAGCGGGATTAACCAATTCAGTTTGGTCTGCACTGCTGGGCTTGGCGGTAGTGCCGACGTACATCAGATTTCTCGGTATCGAATCATATGGCCTGATCGGTTTCTTTGTGACTACACAGACCTTGCTTCAGCTTCTTGATATGGGTCTTGCGCCGACCATTAATCGTGAGGTCGCGCGTTGTTCGGCATCTGGAAAGTTGAAAGAAGCGGGGAATTTGTTGCATACCCTCTCAGTTGTTTATTGGAGCATGGCGCTACTTATCGCATTGCTGACTGCGGCGCTTGCGCCACTGATTGCCGATCACTGGATTCAAGCAAAACAGCTAACACAGGACAATGTAGAACACGCCGTAATGCTGATGGGATTAGTGATCGCCTGTCGCTGGCCGATTGGTTTGTATCAGGGCGCTTTAGTTGGGGCGCAACGATTGACTGTCTCAAGTGGCATCAATATGTTGATGGCAACCATAGGTAGCTTGGGTGCGATTGCGATACTCGCATTTGTATCGCCGACGATACAGGCATTTTTTATTTGGCAGGCGAGCGTTGGCATCGTATACGCAGCCACCATGCGCTGGGCAGCATGGCGCGTAATCGGTAGGTCAAGAGAAACAAAATTTGACGTTAATCAATTGAAAAGTATTTGGCGGTTTTCCGCAGGAATGACAGGAATCACGTTAATGGGACTGGTCTTCTCACAGATGGACAAGGTATTGCTGAGCAAATTTCTAAGTTTGGGAGAGTTTGCTCACTATATGTTGGCCACTACGATTGTCAGTGCCTTGTACGTGTTGGTTGGCGCAACGTACAACACAATATATCCGCGCTTCTCAGCGCTGATTGTCGGAGGGAATCTGGAAGAACTTGGCAAACTCTATCGGTTGAGCACGCGTTTGCTCGCAATCGTCTTGTTTCCTTCGGCGATGATACTTGCCGTTTTTGCGAAAGATCTGGTTCAGATATGGACCGGAAATTTAGGCATGGCAGAAACGGTCGCGCCCATACTGGCTTTCCTTGCGATAGGCTCGGCATTGAATGGGATTATGTATATTCCGCACGCCATGCTCTTAGCCTTTGGAATGACAAAATTGCCTCTAATTATTAACGGAATTCTGATGATTGTTCAGCTCCCACTCATTGTGATACTTGCCTTGAAATATGGCGCGTTGGGCGGTGCGCTAGCGTGGTTCACGCTTCACATACTTTATGTCTTGTTAGGCACATGGTTAACGCATAAACATGTCTATATTGGGTTGGCAAAAAAGTGGCTGTTCAATGATGTCGGCGTACCTCTTGGGTTATCAATATCAGGAGGATTGTTGGCTCAGTACTTATGCCAGAGCGGCGAGCTTTCCACATATGTGCAATTGGCAATTGGAGCCGGCATCGCGTTGTCTGTCGTGGTCGTAAGTCTATTGTTGACACCGCAGTTGCGGCTCTATGTCATTAGGCATCTGGGCGGCAAAGAAGCCGCCAATATCCGGCAAATATGATTTCGGGGTCCATTGGGAGCGTGTGATGGGAATAAGATCAGCAAAAAGACGAATATTCTATTCGTTACCCTGGAGCCTTTCAGGGCTTGTCTACAAATTGGCAACGGGGTCAATGGGTTTTGCGCGGCAGTTCAGAAACTCGCGAGTTGGAAAAAACAGTTACATCGATCCGAGTGTTCAAGTAATTGGCTGGAAAAATGTTTCTATAGGCCACAACACAACACTATCGGAAGACTCATGGTTGAACGTCAATTTCCGAGACGATACAACCAAGCGAATTGTAATTGGAAACAATTGCCATATTGGCAGACGAAATTTTTTTTCATCCGGAAGCCTTATAGAAATCAAAGACTATGGTTTTACAGGCTTAGACTGCCATTTTTTGGGGTGCGGCCACAACATAGAATCGCCACTAACTCCTTACATTGCATCTGGGCTGGATAACGGAGGCGTCATAGAACTTGGCGTCAATTGCTGGCTTGCGACGTCGGTTACAGTTCTGCAAAACGTAAAGATAGGATGCGGGTCAGTCATCGGCGCGCGTTCGTTAGTTACACGCGACTTGCCGCCATTTAGCGTTGCTATTGGCAATCCCTGCATAGTGATTAAGCGATTCGATTTTAAGAATAGCCGATGGGTGAAATTAGCAGACTGGGTTGACGACCTGGAGAAATACCAACCGAGCGAGGACGAATATTTGCAGAGCCTGAAAGACAAATACAGTGATATTCAACCTTCGCTCCTTTCGGGTAGTCGCAGTTTCGGCTGGCTGTGACTTAGAACAAATATGACCAATATGAAACTATCAATTTGCATCACTACGTACAACAGAGGGAAGTTTATCGCTGAGACTTTAGATTCCATTATTGTTCAAATGGAGTCTTGCGTTGAACTCATTGTCGTGGATGGTGCCTCCCCTGACAACACGGCCGAGGTAATGGCGCAGTACATCGCGAACCACCCGGAGGTTCGTTACTACCGCGAAGAGATCAACTCGGGAATTGATGGCGACTACGACAAAGCAGTCGGCTACGCCAAAGGCGAGTACTGTTGGCTGATGTCCGATGACGATTTGCTCAATCCGACCGCTATTCGGCACGTGCTTTCCGCCATCGACAACAAGAAGGACTTGATTGTCGTGAATTCCGAAATATGGAATGCCGATTTCTCGAACAAATTGTTGGACCGAAGACTCAATTTCGACACGGATGTGGAATTTGGCAAGGAAGAGAAGGAGCAACTCTTCATCGCTGCAGCAAATCATTTGAGTTTTATTGGCTGCGTTGTTATCAGACGCGAATTCTGGCTAGCGCGCGAACGCGCAATTTACTACGGAACGATGTTCATCCACGTTGGCGTTATTTTCCAGTCGCCTGCGGTGGATAACGCCATGATTATCTCAGAACCACTTATCGCAATTCGAGATGGAAATGCCACTTGGTCCGCGCGCACCTTTGAAGTGTGGGCCGTAAAATGGCCAGCACTGATATGGTCATTCCCTGACTTTTCCGATTCGGCCAAGCGCGCGATCTGCCTTCCTGATCAGTGGAAGAAATTCAAGTTCCTGTTTTATCTGCGTGCGATGGGCAGCTATTCGCTTGTTGAATTCAAGAAGTTCCTGCTGCCCAAAGCAAAAGGCGCCGATCGGGCTATGGCGTACCTCGTCGCTGCATTTCCGGGGGCGGTGGCAAATATTATCGTCGTGCTGTTTTACCTTCTGATAAAGAGGAGGTCACGGCTGCAATTGTTTGATGTACTGTGCAGCCGATATGCTTCCGTTGTAAGCCGGTCCTTGGTGAGATCGTTCGGATTGACCATCCCGGATAAGAAATGACCACAGCACTAATTACAGGAATCTCAGGGCAAGACGGCTCATATTTGGCCGAGTTGTTGCTGGAGCGCGGATATCGCGTCGTAGGCACCTCCCGCGATGCGCGAGAATCGGCAAAATCTTTGCCGTTATCGCTGTCGGGTAAAGTGGAGCTCGTTGACTGGGACCTGAAGGATCAGAAGGCACTGGAAGATATTCTGTCGCAGTATTTGCCGACGGAGCTGTACAACTTTGCATCCTATACTTCAGGCTCAGGGATGTTCGACGACCCGGTTGAAATTGGCGAGATCAATGGTTTGGCAGTTGTAAAAATACTTGAAGCGATTCGTCTCGGAGGAAGTCAGGTGCGTTTTTGCCAGGCCTCAAGCAGAGAGATTTTTGGCGCAACACTGGAGAGCCCCCAAACAGAACGAACACCGCTTGATCCCAGAAGCCCCTATGGTGCAGCCAAACAATATGCAGATTCGATGATCCGAATTTATCGCAAGCATTATGGCTTGTTTGCGTGCTCCGCAATTCTGTTCAACCATGAAAGTCCGCGACGCGGTTTGAAATTTGTCACGAGAAAGATCACGCACGAAGCTGCCAAAATTAAGGTCGGACAGGCAAGCGAGCTACGGCTTGGGAACTTAGATACCGTGAGAGACTGGGGGTTTGCAGGTGATTTTGTGAACGCCATGCGACTGATGCTGCAGCAACCGAAGGCAGACGACTATGTTGTCGCTACAGGAGAGGTACATTCTGTCCGCGAATTCTGCGAATGCGCGTTTGGTCACTTGGGATTGGATTATAGGGATTTTGTGCGTGAGGACTCGGCGTCATTCCGGCCTTCCGAGCCGGCTCCGCTGGTGGGGGATATAAGTAAAGCGCGGCGTTTGCTGGGATGGAAGCCGCAAGTGGGCTTTTCTGAGTTAGTTACAATGATGGTTGATGCTGACCTGCGGATGCTTGCCAATTAGTGTGAAATGAAGGGATATTGAAGATGTACAAAAAAATCAAAGCTTGCCGTATCTGTGGAAATGCTCATCTGGTGTGTGTGCTTGATTTGGGCGAACAGATGTTGACAGGCGTGTTTCCGCGAGAAAAAGATACGAGCATTACTGTTGGTCCCTTGAGGCTTGTCAAATGCATGGGTGACGATGCCTGCGGACTACTCCAGTTGGAGCACTCCTATGACCTCGGCGAGATGTACGGAGAGAATTATGGTTATCGCTCCGGTCTGAACGCAAGTATGGTGAGACACCTGCACGGCAAGGTCGCAAGAATTCTTGAGCGAATTAACTTATCACAAGGCGACCTTGTGGTGGACATCGGAAGCAATGACAGCACGACTTTGCAGGCCTATCCGGCTAATGGCCCGACGCTGATCGGCATGGACCCCACCGGCGTCAAATTTCAGAAATATTATCCTTCGCACATCAAGCTGATACCGGACTTCTTTTCTTCTGCGTCGCTGAAGGAATATTTTCCCGGAAGAAAAGCTAAAGTCATTACGTCATTTTCGATGTTTTACGATCTGGAGGACCCAACAGCCTTTATGCGTGAGATTCACGAAGTCCTCGCTGACGATGGCATATGGGTCTTTGAGCAGAGCTACATGCCGACCATGCTTCAGACAAATTCATACGACACGGTATGTCACGAGCACCTGGAATTCTACGCGTTGCGCCAGATCAAGTGGATGACTGACCGGGTTGGATTCAGGATTCTGGACGTTGAAATGAACGATGTGAACGGCGGTAGTTTTTCAATTACCGTTGCAAAAGCAAACGGCGATAAAAGTGTACCTCCCGCAGTACAGAAAATTCTCGATGCAGAAATCCAACTGGGGCTGGACACGCTTGTACCGTATGAAGCATTTGCGGAAGCTGCGGCAAAGTCGAAACGGGATTTGCTGCAATTTATCAAACAGGCCCGCACGGAAGGAAAAAAGGTAGCAGCTCTTGGCGCGTCGACAAAGGGAAATGTGCTGCTGCAATATTGCGGACTGACGGAAAAAGACATTTTCAGCATTGGCGACGTCAACTCCGACAAGTACGGATGTTTTACACCAGGCAGCTGGATCCCGATTATTCCCGAAGACAAGCTACTGGCGATGGCCCCCGACTACCTTGTGGTACTGCCTTGGCATTTCAGGAAATTTTTCCAGGAAAACAAGAAATTCGCCAACCATCGTTTGGTCTTCCCGTTGCCCAGACTTGATATTTGCTGACTTCATTGCAAAACAACGAAGATGCCGCATGTGTCAATTTGTGTTCCGACGTACTGTCAGATTGAGTTCCTGAGGGAAACCTTACGCTCGGTCCAAATGCAGACTTTTAATGATTACGAGTTGATCATATCGGACGATTCACCGGACGATTCCGTTGCGCAGTTGGTGAGGTCGTTCAATTTTGACGGCAGAATGCACTACCACCACAACTCTGTTCCATTGGGATCTCCCGAGAATTGGAATGCGGCAGTGCGGCGTGCCAGTGGGGATTACATAAAAATATTGCATCATGACGACAAATTTGCTCACGCAGGCGCGCTCGGTGAATATGTGCGCATGTTGGATGAGCACCCGGAAGCGGATTTTGCTTTTGCTGCGAGCTTTGTTGAAACTTCAACAAGTTGGAAAAATCGTATTCACCGCCCCTCGGAAAAGCAATTGGCGATGCTTGCGACCTCGCCCGAAGAATTGTTTCTGGGTAACGCAATAGGTGCGCCCAGTGCCACCATTTACAGAAATAGATTGGGGATCGAATACGATCCGCGCATGAAGTGGCTGGTGGATATTGATTTTTATATTCGCGTACTGCAGCAAAACGGACATTTCGTTTATACCCCGGAAGTCCTGATTGTTACAGTGTCTGGCGCTAATCATCAGGTCACCAGAATTTGCGAGAATGACGCAAAAATAGAATTGACAGAATACATGCTGTTATTCCAAAAAATACGCAATAAGATCGAGAATCAGTTTAGTACTCAGCCAGCCTGGTTCCGCCTATTTGATAAATACAGAATCCGCTCGCAAAAGGACCTGTCAGAATTAGGCATCGAATATTTGCCAATCGAGGATGGTTTTTTGCAACAAATTTTCATTAAATACCAAGAGAGCTGGTTCCGAAGAATTCCCTACAGGATCTATATCCGTCTTCCAGAATCGCTAAAATCACCTATTAATTACTTGCGCAGGTTATGCATCTGACAACGGACGGCACTATTCACAATGATTATTACCAATATTATTGGCGGTCTCGGTAACCAGATGTTTCAGTACGCCGCTGGGCGTTCTCTGTCTTTGGCAAGGGGTATTGAATTTCATCTGGATGTATCGGATTTCTTGGGCTACGGGTTGCATCAGGGATTCGAGCTACAGCGCGTATTCAATTGTCCAATACAGACTGCACCAAGGAACGAAGTCCAAGCCATCTTGGGCTGGCAGGCATTGCCAATTATGCGCAGGCTCTTGGCCAAACCTGCACTGTCCATGTTCCGTCGCCGCGGTTTCGTGGTTGAACCCCATTTCAACTACTGGCAGGGCATCAATGACGTTCCCGCAGACAGCTATCTGACGGGCTATTGGCAATCAGAAAAATATTTTTCTGATGCGGCGACACAAATCCGTAACGACTTTACATTCAAGAACCCGCCGAGTCCACGCAATGCCGAGCTTGCCGAACAAATTGGAAGGGGCAACGCGATCAGCCTGCACGTCCGTCGCGGCGACTACGTGAAGAATCCAAAAACGACAGCCACTCACGGATTGTGCTCGCTGGAGTACTACCAGTCGGCGATTCAATATGTGACTGATCGAGTGGAGCGACCAAGCTTCTATATTTTTTCTGACGATCCAGCCTGGGTCAGGGAGAACATGAAGATAGAGCACCCCTCCGTGTATGTGGATCATAACCATGGTGCAGAGAGCTACAACGACATGCGTCTCATGAGCATGTGCAAGCACCACATCATTGCGAACAGTTCCTTCAGCTGGTGGGGGGCGTGGCTCAATCCCGACCCCGACAAAATTGTTGTCGCGCCGCGCAAATGGTTTGCGAACAATAACGATGTAACCGACCTTTTCCCCTCCGGCTGGGTGACGCTATGACTGCCAGTTCAAACTCGACCGACGTCAACACTCTTGTCATAGGAGGGGGTGGGTATATCGGCGCATACCTGGTTCCGATGCTGATTGCCGGCGGCAGGCGGGTAACGGTGATGGGCCGGGGGGAAAAGCCGCATTACGCGCTGCCCGGTGGTGCGACCTACGTTGCCGGTGATTTTGGGCAGCGTGAATTGATTTCCGGTTTACTCGACCGCCATCAAGAGATCATTCATCTTGCTTATGCCACCGTGCCAAACACTTCGTTTGAGAACCCCTTGGGCGATCTGCTGCAAAATTTGCCACCCACGGTGCAGCTATTTTCCGAAGTCGCAGACAGGGGTGGGAAGCTGATACTGATTTCCTCGGGCGGTACGGTCTATGGTGAAGCTGTCAAATTGCCGATCTGTGAAGATCATCCCACCAGGCCGATCTCTCCATACGGGGTGACCAAGCTGACTCTGGAGAACTATGCTCGCCTGTATGCGGTGACGCACGGCCTGAAGTTTGTGTGCGTTCGCCCTGCCAATGCCTACGGAGTAGGGCAGCGGCCATTCATTGGACAGGGCTTCATTTCCACAGCCATCGCATCCGCAATGCGCGGGCAACCGATCAAGATCTTCGGCCAGGACGGCACGGTTCGGGACTATATCTATGTTAGCGACCTGGCCTCAGGAATTATGAGTGCGCTGGAACACGGTCATATGTCCGAAACCTACAACGTTGGCACTGGTGTCGGACTTTCCAATAAGGGAGTGATCCAGATCCTGTCTCCCCTGATGAAACGGATGGGGTTTGAAACGATTGTTGAACATCTTCCGGAACGGGCATTTGATGTCAAAGCCAATGTGCTGGATTCGACAAAACTCCAGATGCAAACAGGATGGAAACCCAAGATAGGTATTGAGGAAGGACTGACACTGACATCCGAATGGATAAGGAACGGCAGTGTCTGATTCAGGTCGGAACGGTACAGACCGTCAACCTCTGGTGACAGTAGCCATGCCCGTGTACAACGCAGGCAAGTACCTGCGATTGGCCGTGCTCTCGATCGTCCGGCAGACCTTTACTGACTGGGAGCTGCTGATCGTTGACGATGGCTCGACGGACAACGCATTGCAGGGTATTGCCGATATCGACGATGCACGGATACGGATATTGCGCGATGGAAAGAACAAGGGGCTCGCCGCCAGACTGAATGAATGCATCGATCTGGCACGGGGCAAGTATTTTGCGCGTATGGATCAGGATGACGTGTCCTATCCGGAACGATTTGAGCAACAGATAGAAGCCCTACAAAAGGACTCCGCGCTTGATTTAGTTGCTGTCCGTGCAATTACGATCGATGAAAACAGCAAAGTTACAGGCGTATTTCCGAGCGCGCCAGCGCATGATGAAATCTGCGCAAGACCGTGGCGAGGATTCCATTTTCCCCATCCGACCTGGATGGGAAAAATCGAGTGGTTTCGAAAATATCGCTACGCCGAACCCGGCCCTTACTTCTGCGAGGATCAGGAATTGCTGTTGCGCAGTCATGGCAGGAGCAGATTTGCCACAGTCGATGAAATACTTTTTGCGTACAGAGTACGTGGAAAGATGAACTGGCCAAAATTGGCAAAGACACGCTGGGCAGTTTTGAAAGTTCAAATGCGCCATTTCTCAAGACTGAGCCAATGGCACTTCGCATCGCTGGCATTAGCGGCTTACATCGTGAAGATGGCTGGGGATTTATCCAAAAGACTGCGCGCAAAAAATATTCAGTACGAGTCCGCAAATGTAGACGATGCCGTTGGATCAAGATGGCATGAGATTTGCGACGGTATTGCAAAGGAATTAAAAGCACCATGAAGAAACTCTGCTACGTTGCAACCATTCCGGCGGTGGTCCATGCATTCTTGCGCGACCATATCCAGGAGGCTGCGCAAAAGTATGAAGTAACGGTCATATGCAATTCCACGGATAAATACTTGCTTGACGGTCTCAATGCGCGCCTGGTTCTGCTGCCTATTGACCGGCGCCCCTCGCCTTGGAAGGACTTGCGGGTCTTGCTTCAGCTGTTCAACCTGTTTCGTCGTGAGCGTTTCGATATTGTGCACTCCCACATGCCCAAGACCGCGCTGCTTGGGATGTTGGCCGCATGGTTGGCGGGGGTGCCGATACGCATCAACACATTCCATGGTGAAGTATGGGCAACACGAAGCGGCTGGCGACGGTCAGCACTCAAACTATTCGATCAATTGATCGGATTGCTCGCGACAGATGTTTTCGCGGTGAGCCCGTCACAACGGGACTTTTTGGTTAACGAGGGAGTCCTTCCACCCGGAAAGGCAAAAGTGATTGGAGCAGGATCAATTTGCGGTGTTGATCCATTACGTTTCCATCCGGATACCGAGAACAGACAAACGGTGCGCCAAGACTTGGGAATCGCGTCAGATGCCACGATAATATTATTTGTCGGACGGCTGAATCGCGACAAGGGAATGCTCGAGTTGGCCGCAGCTTTCGATACGATCGCCAAACAGCACCCTGAGGTCGAACTCTTGCTGGTGGGGGCTGAAGAAGATGTACCTTTTAGCCGTATTCGGGAAATCTGCAACGCGGAACGCAAGCGCCTGCGCTATATCAGTTTTACCTCCAAACCCGAACAGTACATGGCTGCGGCAGATATTCTTTGTTTGCCAAGTTACCGCGAGGGCTTGCCCATGACCATCATCGAAGCGGCGGCTTGTGGCGTGCCTGCTGTGGCTTCGCGTATATATGGGATTACCGATGCCGTGGCAGACGACAGAACCGGCCTGTTGTTCCCCGTTGGCGACGTGGAGGCGTTGACACAGGCCTTGTTGAGGTTGATCACGAACAACGATCTACGGCAACAGATGGGCAATGAGGCTCGCCAACGTGCATTGGAACTGTTCTCAAGCGAGAAGATCACTCACGAGCTAATGGCTGTGTACGACAGACTGACTGAGACGCGGTGAAACAAAAGTGACGGAAGCCAGGTTCAAGCACGATAAATGCAGCTTGCTTATCACTGGTGCCAGTGGTTTTGTCGGCCGTCCCCTCTGTGCCGAGTTGCTTGCGCGAGGCTATGTGGTGAAGGCGGCCGTACGTAATGCCGCGATTTCACCGGAAAATACCGCGGTGTCTGTCGTAGGCGAAATTGATGGCGAGACGAAATGGGCAGAGGCGCTACACGGCATTGATGTAGTCATTCATCTCGCTGCACGTGTGCATGTCATGCACGAGAATGCAGACGACCCCTTGGCCGAATTCCGCCGCGTCAATGCGGAAGGGACGGAACATCTGGCCCGTAGCGCCGCGGCAAGCGGCGTCAGGCGCATGGTATATGTCAGCTCGATCAAGGTGAACGGCGAAGAAACGTCCGATGGGCACATCTACTCGGAGAAGGATATCCCCGCGCCGCAGGATCCATACGGCAGTTCCAAGTGGGAAGCGGAGCAGAGATTGCAGCGCGTGACACAAGAGACTGGCATGGAAATAGTCATTGTGAGACCACCTCTGGTTTACGGCACCGGGGTAAAGGGCAATTTTGCGCAAATGATGCGGGCGATCGCGCGTGGCCTGCCGCTGCCGCTGGCCTCGGTGCGCAACAAGCGGGATCTGGTCTATGTAGGCAACCTGGTCGATGCGCTGATCGTCTGCGCCACGCATCCGGCTGCGGCGGGGAATACCTATCTGATCAGCGACGGCGAACCGGTCTCGACCCCGGAGTTGCTGGGGTACCTGGCTCAAGCGTTGGGCGTCTCGGCACACCTATTCCACTTTCCTCCTGCATTGCTGGAGCTGGCCGGCAGGATGGTCGGCAGATCCGCACAGATCGAGCGTTTGCTGGGTTCGCTGCAGGTCGATAGTGGTAAAATCCGCCGCGAACTTAATTGGAACCCGCCATATAGCTTGCAGCAGGGGCTGCAAGCGACTGCGGTGTGGTATCGAAACTCCCATCTATGAGCCATTATTCTCCTGTCGTCGCAGCATTGGTCACCATGTTGCTGACCATCATCATCCTGATCAGCAAAGTCGGTAAGAAAGTACAAGACATACCCAACGAACGTTCATTGCATGAAACTCCTGTTCCACGCATCGGCGGTGTGGCGATGATGGCGGGCTTGTTGACAGGCTGGATGTTGATGTTGACCTCGCTGAAGTGGTGGATAGTGCTGCCGCTGATCGGGCTGTTCATCGTCTCCCTGCTGGACGATATGCACAACTTGCCGGTCAGGAAGCGCTTGATGGCACATCTGGCGGCGGCGGCGATCCTGATCGTCGGCGCCGGGCTGCTCACACAACAAGGGGTGCTGATTGCGCTGATTGCGCTGCTGCTCACGGTATGGATGACCAACCTCTACAATTTCATGGACGGCTCCGACGGACTGGCGGGGGGCATGGCATTGATCGGTTTCAGCATGTACGGCATTGCAGCGCTGATCGCGCACGACGACACGCAGGCGATGCTGAACTTCACCATCGGCGCGGCGGCCTTGGGTTTTCTCTACAACAATTTCCATCCCGCCAAGATCTTCCTGGGCGATGCCGGTTCCATTCCCCTGGGCTTTCTCGCTGCCGGCATGGGGCTCTGGGGATGGCAGCAAGGCTATTGGGCCGCATGGTTCCCCATTTTGGTGTTTTCACCATTCATCGTCGATGCGACCGTCACGTTGGTGAAGCGCACCGTACGCGGAGTGAAAGTCACCGAAGCGCACCGCGAACACTATTATCAGCGCCTGATACAAATGGGCTGGAGTCATGGCACTGTGGCGCTGGTCGAGTATGGCCTGATGCTGGGTGCAGGTGCATCGGCTTTGTCAGTACTGCAGGAAAGTTTTCCATGGGTGTTGCTTCTGGTCTGGAGCGGGATATATTCCGTGCTGATGATGGTCATTGATATGGCATGGAGAAAATTCAATCAATCGCAACATGCTTAAAATAAACCGATACACCGCGATGGCTGTATCCCACGATCTGATCGTGGCGGCACTGGCATGGTGGGGGGCGTATCTGCTGCGCTTCAACTTCGACCTGCCGCATAATTTTCAAAGCGAGATGTGGCGCACCATGATCTGGGTTGCGCCGCTGCAGTTGCTGATTTTCTGGTACATGGGCTTGTATCGCGGCATCTGGCGTTACGCCAGCGTCGCCGATCTACGCCGCATCTTCATGGCGGTTCTGCTGGCGGCAATGCTGATTCCGCTGGGGCTGTGGATGCTCCGCGTCAACGCCGTCGTCCCCCGCTCCGTGCTGATTCTTGATCCGATACTCTTGCTTTTGGTGATGGGCGGCGACCGCCTGCTTTATCGCTTGTGGAAAGAGCAGGGGATGTTTGGTGACATCAAACTTCAGGGCGAGCCGGTGCTGGTACTCGGTGCCGGGGAGGCGGGCATAGGCCTGTCCAAGGACCTGGCCAGGAGTCGCGACTGGCATCAGGTCGGATTTCTCGACGATGACGCGGATAAGCAAGGCCGCATCCTTAACGGCATCAAGGTGCTGGGCAAACTGGAAAGCTTGCCGCATTGGGCTCAGCGCCTCGGCGTTTCCCAGGTCATCATCGCCATGCCTTCGTCCACGCACCAGCAGCGCAGACATGCGATCGACCTCGCAAACAGCAACGGCATCAAGGCGCTGACGGTGCCTGCATTCGACGATCTCCTGAGCGGGCGCGTATCCGTTTCGCAATTGCGGGCGGTAGAGCTGGATGACTTGCTCGGGCGCGATCCGGTACAGCTGGATGGCGCTGGCCTGCATGAGCAACTGACCGATAAAGTTGTGCTGGTCACCGGTGCGGGCGGCTCCATCGGTTCCGAGCTGTGCCGCCAGATCGCACGTTTTGCACCGAAGACACTGGTGCTGTATGAAGCCGGCGAATTGGCCCTGTACAACATGGAGCAGGAGCTGAACAGGACGTTTCCGCAGCTCGACGTCGCCTATCTGGCGGGCGATGTGCGCGACGATGTCCGGCTGGAACAGGTATTCGCGGAATACATGCCCAATGTGGTGTTCCATGCCGCCGCCTACAAGCATGTGCCGTTGATGGAACGCCACAATGCCTGGCAGGCGGTGCGCAACAATGTGTTCGGCACTTGGCGCGCGGCGAGCTGCGCCCAGAGACATGGCGTGGAAAAATTCGTGCTGATCTCGACCGACAAGGCCGTCAACCCGACCAACGTGATGGGCACCACCAAGCGCATGGCGGAGATAGTATGCCAGGGGTTGCAGCGGCCGGAAGGTACGCGTTTTGTCATCGTGCGTTTCGGCAATGTGCTCGGCAGCAACGGCAGCGTGATTCCCAAGTTCCGCGAGCAGATCGCCAAGGGCGGACCGGTCACGGTGACCCATCCGGAGATCACCCGCTTCTTCATGTCGATTCCCGAGGCGGCGCAACTGGTGATGCAGGCCGGCTATATGGGAAAAGGCGGCGAAATATTCGTGCTCGACATGGGCGAGCCGGTGAAGATCGTCGATCTGGCGAAAGAACTGATCCGTCTTTCGGGCCTGGGCGAAGAAGACATCAGGATAGAGTTCACGGGCTTGCGCCCGGGCGAGAAACTGTACGAAGAGGTACTGGCAGACAGCGAACATACCTTGCCCACCCCGCATCCCAAGTTGCGTATCGCCCAGGCGCGCTCAGTGCAAACAGGCGAATTGAAGGCAATGCAAGCCTGGATATCGAAGGAGGTTAGCATGTCGGATGAAGCGGTGCGCCAATGCATGATGCAATGGGTTCCGGAGTACACGCCAGATATGCGGAAAGGACAATAAGCATGAAGCCCATTTTCGATGTTGCTGTTATACAGCGTGCCTTGCATTCTCCAATGCAATGGTGCGTCATACTGATCGGGATATTTGTCACCATGTCTGTGGCGCTGGATAACCTAATGCTGGCGCTGATTCTGTTGGGTGCCTTGCCGAGCATGGGCAGCATCCTTCGTATCGTGTCTTGGCATCCAGTAGCACGCGCAGCGATCATGCTTTTTACCATGCTCTTCATCGCGATGTTCTATGGCAAAACACCTCTTCACGAGGCGTTTTCGATCTTGGGAAAATATGTAGATTTGATGTTCGTTCCCATCTTCATCTATTTTCTCTCGGAAGAAAAAATGCGGCATAGGGCGCGTTATGCATTTCTTTTTGCGATGGGTATTACTCTGTTTCTCTCCTATCTGGTAGATTTCAGAATATTGTCTGTGATGTCATGGATGAGCCAATTTACCGAGGTAAAGAACCCGGTCATCTTCTACAGCCACATTACGCAAAATAATTTGATGGCGTTCGCCATATTCCTAGCATTGTTGGAATGCCGCGATGCAATTGACAGAATGAAGCAGATCGCATGGTGCATGTTTGCAGCATTCGGCACGGTGAACGTACTGTTCATGGTGCAGGGCCGGACGGGCTACATGATTCTTGTGGCATTGCTTACTTGGTTTGCATGGACAAGCCTGACGAGATACATGCACAATCGGCGACGCAAATGGGGGCTGCAGCAAGGCGCACTCCTGGGATTTGGCTTGGTGATGATGTTGTCCGTGACTTATTACAGTTCTGCTCGCTTGCATGAGAGGGTCGCGCTTGTGGTATCAGAGTATCAGGCATGGACCCCTGATCATGGCAAAGACACCTCCACAGGGCAGCGCCTGGATTTTTACTACAATACGATACAAATCGTGCGCGATCATTTTCCTTTCGGCATCGGAACGGGAGGATTCCCTGCAGCTTATGCGCAACAGACGGAGCATAAGGATGTGTTCCAGACAAGAAATCCGCACAACGAATATCTGATGATCTCGGTGCAAACCGGGCTGATCGGTTTGGTGTTGCTGTTGTATCTGTTCTACATGCTGTGGCGCCATGCTCCGATGCTGCCTGTTACGCTGGAACAAGATGCGGCGCGCGGACTGGTTTTGGCATTCATATTGAACTGTCTGGTTAATTCGGCACTGCACGATCATGTTGACGGGCTATTCTTCGCATTCATGACAGCGGCACTATTCGCCGGACTGAAAAAAGAACTTCGAAATGCCTAGTTTATCTGTTGTTCTCATCACCAAGAACGAGGCAGCAAATATCCGCGATTGTCTGCAGTCAGCCGCATGGGCGGATGAGATCATCGTTGTTGATGCCGGCAGCACCGATGAAACAGTGTCGATCTGCAAAGAATTGGGCGCGCAGGTCTATGTACATGATTGGCCGGGATTCGGTGCGCAAAAAAATCGAGCGCTGGGCTATGCGACGAAAGATTGGGTACTGTCCCTGGATGCGGACGAGCGCATAACCGAGTCGCTGAGAGCCGAAATTATCCGCTGCATGAACGAGGATGGTGCCGATGGATATTACCTGCCTCGACGCTCCCAATTTTGCGGCAAATTTGTCAAACACTGCGGCTGGTATCCCGATTACGTATTGCGTTTATTCAAACGCAACGCGGGAAGATTCTCGGACAGCCTAGTGCATGAAACCGTGCTGCTCAGCGGCAGAACATCCAGAATGAAAAACCCAGTGCTTCACTATAGCTATCTCACTCCAGATGATGTGGAGCGCAAGGTGGAACATTACTCGAATGCAGGTGCGAAACAGATGTATCAGGCAGGGAAGAAGTCCAGTATCCCGTCTGCCTTGTTGCGCGGCGGATGGGCATTTGTGCGCACCTACATTCTGCGCCTAGGGCTACTGGACGGGGCTACAGGCTGGAACATTGCCCGCATGAACGCGCGAACCACGTATTTGAAATATCGCAAGTTGGTGGCATTGCAGCGCGGAAGTGATGTGGAAACATAATCGGCAATTGAACCTAGTTGGTTTGATGGGGCAATAGATTTTCGAGCTGTTGTAACAGCTCAGGGTGGGCCTGAAGAAAGGCAGCCCGATCTTTTTGCTCGCTGTCAGCACGCGCACTTAGATTTGTAGACGTAAGTTTCATGCCAAATTTGGCTGGCTTTAGGCCGAACATTTCATCCAACATGATGTTGCCGAACTCATAATTGAAATGCCCGGGATCTTGCCAATATTGCCCAGCGGCATCCGAGATGGGTTCAGTACCAAT
Organism: Sideroxydans sp.; assembly: GCA_027310665.1. GTDB lineage: Bacteria > Pseudomonadota > Gammaproteobacteria > Burkholderiales > Gallionellaceae > Sideroxyarcus. The sequence goes on from DAIDAJ010000047.1 coordinate 67,094, forward strand.
TTTGTGATATCCCTCAAAATCCCACACTTGAGCCAAGTCACCAGCCTCTTGATGTGCCAGCTTAACAATCTGCATTAGTGCATTCCACCTGAATTGCCTTATTCCACATTGGTATTCCTGCTCGAATGACAAGATATGGCGCGGATATACCACCAATTTAATTTCTATCCCTTTCTCTGCCGTCTTGCGCAAGATATCGCTCAGCCCGCTTAAATCCAATTGCTCCATGTTGGCATTTTTCGGGGCCATTCCAATAGCGCTAACATTTTTGATGTTGCAGGGAGGATGGATATTGAACACCTCTCGAAAGCGGCTCTCAGTTCCCCGCAAACCTCTAGTATAAAAATATAAACCATCCGCTGTATGACTAGGCTTGCTGTGTTGTTGCAGTACAGTATTAATTGAGGCCTCAAGTGCGTCGTATGAAAACAAGAATGCACGCTTCTCTGGATTTTCCATACTGACAATTTCATTCCGGCAGTCTTTTTTCGCCATTGTTTCCGGATGGATTCCGAGAACGACTTGCCGCAGCGCATCGTCGTGAGAAATCGCAAATTGAACATCGCAAAATACCATATCCCATAGTGCGCCAGCGAGAGCAAAGTTATAGCTCTTACCCACAGAGCGCAGCGCAGGATGAAGTGGGTCAAATCCAATCTCGGAAAACGAACTTCCAAATATCAACGAGGCCGGTTGCATCCGCTGAACAATTGCAGGCTTGACGTGTCGCTCGTAGTTCTTGAATTTTGGCTTGACGGCGTTGAACCCTTCCAGGGTAACATCCCGGTAATACCAAAATGGATCAACTATCCGATCAAACGCTACAGTCGATACCGCCAATACAAGCGCTATGGCGGTGACAACAAATAGATATTTCTTGGCAGTCATTTAGAACTGGAAATATATGAATTGATTCAATTCCGAAATCGACAACAAGCCTATCAATGCGACGAATGCATGTATAAGCGCCCACTTATAACTTGGATACCAAGACAAGCGTGTTGAATTTGTTCCGTCAGGAATATTAAGTGCAGGTTTAAATCGCTGCATAATTTGTTGTGTGTTTGGGGCTAACCATATCAACAAAAAGCCAATCGATAAGAGATTCCGTGAGGCAACGTGTATCAGTCCATGTGACGACTGCAAGCTCCAGCCATTGCCCCCCAGCATTGTACGTATTAATGCGATGGCGTGGTCTAAGGTATCTGCACGAAAGAACACCCAAGCCAAGGTGACTGCAAGAAAGGTCAATATTACAGATGCGAAATGCATGGGTTGGGATAAAGGTAGATCCGGGTTTTGACCGAGTTTTTGTCTCACCGCCTGCCAGCTGTGGTTGATCACCAGGTACAGCCCATGTAATCCCCCCCAAATCACGTATGTCCAGGCTGCACCATGCCACAGTCCACCCAACAGCATCGTCACCAACAAGTTGAGGTGGCGGCGCGCTTTGCCCTTGCGATTCCCGCCCATGGGAAAATACAAGTAGTCGCGCAAAAAGCGCGACAATGTCATGTGCCAGCGCCGCCAGAACTCGATTATATTGACCGATTTGTAGGGAGAATGGAAATTGAGCGGCAGAGCCACACCTAACATGCGCGACAGGCCGATGGCCATATCCGAATAGCCGGAAAAATCGAAGTAAAGTTGTAGCGCATAGCTCAATGCCCCGAACCAAGCCTCAATGAAATTGAGTTGAATTCCCGCTGCTGGTGCTCCAAAGATCGGGCCAACACATTCACTCACGCCATCAGCGAGCACTACTTTTTTGAACAGGCCGATAAAAAAGATGGCAAGCCCCACTGCCATGTTCTCGTAGTGGAAGCAATAAGTACCAGAACGGGCGAATTGAGGCATCATTTCCTTATGGTGCAATATTGGCCCAGCGATGAGATGAGGAAAATAGGTGACAAACAGGACATAGTGTAGGAAGTTACTCTCTTTTACTTTGCCCTGCCTAACATCCACCAGGAAAGCGATCTGGGTGAAGGTGAAGAAGGAAATGCCTAGTGGCAGGATGATATCGCCCAGTGACAGAGCGGTGCCAGCAATATCGTTAATGCTGCCAAGGAGGAAGCTTGTGTATTTGAAATAGCCGAGAAGCCCCAGATTCGCTGTGATGGCAAAAGCTAATAGATAATCTTTTTGGCTATATAGACGGTGATTCTTCTCTGCATTTGCTTTAGCGATCCATAACCCCCAGATATAGTTACAGACGATGGAGCCAAGTAGCAGTCCAACATAGGCTGGGTTCCAGTAGCCGTAGAAAAAGAGGGAGGAGAGCGTCAGCCATCCAGCCGCATAGCCATGATTAAATCGCGCCAGCTGGAAAAAGCACAGCAAAACGACTGGCAGAAACAGGAATATAAAGCCATAGGAATTGAACAACATTAACGGTCCCCTGCATATTATTCTGTGAAATGTCTGTCACAACATCCTTAAAACACAAATGCCCAGAATAATTTAAGCAAGCCATGCAAAGCAACAAAAGAGCGCAGTATATACGATAGGAAGAGAACGTTGAGTGTAGGCAACAGCCTCTCAAATAATAGCTGGCGAGAGAGGAGGATATTATCGTTAGCGCAAACGGCAATCAACGAGCGATGTCGAGAACGATAGGCAAAATATCGCGCGCCAGCATGGAGTTTGCATAGTCCGAGATGTGGTCGCCATAGCTGTAAAGGAACTGCCCATCGCGAGTGACCGTACAGATATTGTGTTTGATGTCGCACAGCAACGGCGTCGGATCGTAAATGAACAAGTTCGGGTTGAGCCTCTTTAATTCGGCGGCGAACTCAAGGTAGGCTCGGACCCCGGCCAGATGGTCGGTGTAGCGTATGGTGCAGCGGGGATTTTCCTTGCGCCGCAAGAATTGATTCAGAAATTCACTGGAAGTGACTCCCCCGCTGATACAACTGCGCGGATCAGGGAAAGTCGGATTGTCGATGACAAATATGACTCGTTTGCCTGCCTTTTCCAGCTGCTGGATCGCATGGCTGTAGGCTGCGATCGTTTCAACGGGCAGTTGATTATTGGAGATGAAGCCTGTTTTTTCGTCGAGCGGGAAAATTCCGCGCAAAGCAACTACCCATGCCACCGTCTTGATGGATAAGTTCCGGAGTATCGTCTGTAATGCCAATTGGTTTTTGACTTGTTGACTGTTCCTGGCTTCACCGTCCGGTACCGGAGGTGAAACGGAGCCTATCATTGTCCAACTCACCTCCGGCGGCGACTCCCGCACCAGCCCGTAATACAGGGCTTCGGCCTTGCTATCGCCAAGCAGTGCGTAGCGCGAACCCTGACCGCTGCTCAAACAATACTGAAATAGAGGCTTCTGCTCTTCGGTCAAACCGCATTCATGAAGCAATTTGCTGCGATCCGCCCCCAGCACCAATGTGGTGGGATCGGCATTCAGCATGGATAGTTGCCGTGCTTTTACCCCATCCAGCTTTCTGACCGCTTCACCCGCTACTGCCAGCGCTAACATGAAGATGCACAGGGTCAATATGAGTTTTCTTGAGCGCGGTCTGGATCGGATGGGACATTCCACGAAGCGATAGGTTAACCAAGCCAGCAAGATACTCGCCATGACCAGCACGAAGCGCAGGTAAGGTAACGGGGTCGAGGATTCCATGATGCGGGCAAACGACAGCAGGGGCCAATGCCACAGGTAAAGCGGATAACTGATCAGCCCAATCCACACCAACCATTTGTGCGCAAGGATTTGTCTGTTCAGCCATGTTTTTTCACCGGCCTGGATCAGGCAGGCTGCGCCCATTACAGGCAACAATGCCCATGCACCGGGAAAAAGGTCGTCACTCTTCAGCATGACCGCGCCAGCCAGAATCAGTGCCAAGCCCAGCCAAGCCAGACATTCCCGTTTTATATTGCTCAGGTGATAGCGTTGAAAAGCTTCACGTGCCAGAACGGCTCCAGTTGCAAGTTCCCAGAATCGGGTCAGGGGTGAGTAGAAATCGGCAACGACATTCTGCTGAACGATTACCAGACTATATGCAAATGACGCCCCCAGGATGCTTGGCATTACCCAGCTTGCATGGTGCGGCTGCCGCCACAAGAACGCCAGTATCAGCGGCCAGACAATGTAGAACTGCTCTTCGATACCCAATGACCAGAGGTGCAACAAAGGCTTGGTATCGGCGGCACTATCAAAATATCCCGCCTCTTTCCAGTAGATCAGGTTGGAAACGAAGCCTGCGCCGCCCGTGACATGTTTGCCGACCAACTCGTATTCACCCGGCGAAAGGATCACCCAGCCAATTCCCAGACAGGCAAGCAGAACCACGCCCAGCGCGGGGAAAATGCGCCTGATTCGGCGCGCATAAAACGTCCTGATGCTGAAAGAATTTACTGCAAGCTCTTCCCAGATATGTTTGGAAATAAGGTAGCCCGAGATCACGAAAAAAATATCAACGCCTACAAACCCGCCGTGTAACGCAGAGGGAAAGGCGTGATAACACAGCACTGACATCACTGCGATAGCGCGTAAACCATCAATGTCGGGGCGATAGTCGATTTTTCCGGTGAGAGTGTCAGGGCTGCTTTGCATTGCGTTTTGACAGGGATGGTATTTCCTCGGGCTTTTGCATACCATGCACGCCTTTGGCGTTTTTCGCATTCGATTATACCGATTCTCCCCATCCCATGAGTGATGAACCGTTAAAACTGCTGCATGTAGTGCGTCGATACGGCCCGGTCGGGGGCATGGAACGTTATGTGTGGGAAGTCACGCGCGAACTGGCGGCACTCGGACACGAGGTCGTTGTGGTCTGCGAGCGTTGCCATGTGGCAACGCCGCCGGGCGTCATCGTGCATGAGCTCGGCGAAATCGCCCAACGCCCGCGTTGGCTGTCGTTGCTGCGCTTCGGCGCGCGTGTTGCGCGCTGGACAGAGCAAAACCCGCAGCCCGGATTTGTTGTGCATAGCAACGAACGTCTCGCAGCACATGACGTCACCACTTTTCACGGTCCCCCTTTCGCCACCGTGCGAAACAAGCCCTGGTGGAAGAAGATTTCCCTGCGGGTCGCGATGCAATTCTATCTGGAGCGGCGCGAATTGGAAGCAGCGCGCTTCATCGTCCCAAATTCAGGTTTCATTCAGAGACAGCTTGCACATTACTATCCGGAATACGCCCACAAGATTACACGTCCCATCGTTCCGGGCGTGACAGCGACACCTTTGCGCGCATGGAAACCCGTACCTGCCGATGGCGGCATCATCGGCTTCGTCGGCGTGGAATGGAAGCGCAAAGGCTTGCCATTGGCGGTCAAGATCGCCGCCGAATTGCGTCGCGAGCGCCCCAATCTGGAGCTATGGGTGGTCGGCCCGCAGCCGCAGGAAATTCAGCACTTGTTTGCGGACTGGAATGGGGGCTTCAAATTGCTCGGATGGCGCAGTGATGCCGCACATTTGCAGGAGATCAATGTGCTGCTGCATCCGGCGCGTGCCGAACCATTTGGTATGGTCATCACCGAAGCGATGGCAGCACAGGCATCGGTAGTAGTGTCCGACGTATGCGGGGCTGCGACGGAGGTGCGGTCCGAAGCAGGTGCGGTCGTACCGTTGGAGGCTCGGCTGGAACAATGGGTGAAGGCAGTTCGCCGGCAATTGCAACGCGATACTGCACCGCCGGCCTATACGCACGGTTGGCGCAAAGTCGCACAGGAGTATGAGGTAATCTACCGGCAGTGTTGATCTTACTTCTTCAGGACGAAACGGCTGGAAAAGAAGTTGATCGGGACGGTCACAATGACAACGACGGCGTAGGCCCATGCCGGTCCGATCCCCAGCTTGCCAACCAGCAGCCAGAGGATGAATACGCCGAGGAAATACTGCAGGATATAGACGGCAGGAAATTTCAGGAAAGAGTGTAATGAAACTTTCTTCCTGAACACAAAGTAAACATTCAGGAAATAGGAATTCACCACGGCAATGCAGTAGGAGAGCGTGTAAGCATAGAGGTAGGGTAAGAACAGGAGAAACAGCAGATACACCACGTAAGCTGCCAGAGTATTAATGGCTCCGACCAGAAGGAAGCGAAAAAATTCGCTATTGGCGCTTGTTTTGATCAGGGTCTTCACCGGCTTTGAATCGATACGTTGCAATGATGGTGCGCGATTATGCCGCAGTCGCATAAAATCGGTTAGTCGATTCGCATATTCGGCGCGAATCAAGATATGAACCGCCACTTTTAGAAGAATTATTAATAGCAATACATTATGAAGCTTTGCCTGAATTGCCAGCGTAGTTTCACTGCCGCAGATTGGCGTTGCCCGCATTGCGGTCATGTGCCCGGAGAACGTAACGGCTTCCCCACGTTTGCCCCCAGACTCGCTGAACTGAACGACGGCTTTAATCCCGGGTTCTTTCAGTTGATGGTTGAAGTCGAGCCTTCGCATTTCTGGTTTGTGTCGCGCAACCGCATCCTGAGGGACGCTCTGCGCAAGCATTTCACCGCGCCAGCGAGTGTGCTGGAGATCGGATGCGGCACCGGCTTTGTGTTGTCAGCCATGCGTGCCGAGTTTCCGAAGACAAACCTGAGCGCAAGCGACATTTATACCGAAGGTCTCGGCTATGCGAAGCGACGCGTGCCAGATGCCTTTGTGTTCCAGATGGATGCGCTTCACATTCCATTCCGGGATGAGTTCGACCTGATCGGGGCGTTCGATGTGCTGGAACATATCGAAGACGACGAAGCAGTGCTGGCACAGATATATCAGGCGTGCAAAGGTGGCGGCGGAGTGGCACTCACTGTGCCGCAGCATCGCTGGCTATGGAGCCGCATGGACGATTTTGCGCATCACAAGCGGCGCTACACACGTGCAGATCTGGAAAAAAAACTGAAACAAGCCGGTTTTAAGGTGGAGTACGCCACTTCATTCATATCAATATTGCTGCCGCTGATGCTGGCAGCACGCTTGTTGCGCAAGCCTGCAGGATGCGAGATGGAAGATCAGATGGATGCAGCCGGGTTGAGTATCGGCACGCTGACTAATGCCGTCCTGAGCATGGTAATGGCTGTCGAGCGCAATCTGATCCGCATCGGTCTGCGCTTGCCGCTGGGCGGCTCTCTGCTGATCATCGCCAGAAAACCCATTAATGCCGGGAACAATTAGAATACGCTCCATGAAATCGAACGCACCCCTTATCTCTGTCGTTATTCCAGTCTATAAAGCCGAGAACTGTCTGGATGAACTGTATCGTCGCCTGGTAAAAGCGTTGGAGACTGTTTCGCCAAACTTCGAGATCGTTTTGGTCGAGGATTGCGGTGGCGACAAATCATGGGAGGTTATCGAGCGTCTTTCCAGGCAGGACAAACGCGTCAAAGGTATCCAGTTCAGCCGCAACTTCGGCCAGCACTACGGCATCACTGCCGGACTCGACTATTGTGACGGCGACTGGACGGTGGTGATGGATTGTGACCTGCAAGACAGACCCGAAGAGATCCCGCGCCTGTATGCCAAGGCACTGGACGGCTACGATATCGTGCTGGCACGACGCGGCCAGCGCCAAGACCCCTTGCTGAAACGTTTCACCTCCTGGGTATTCTACAAACTGTTCAGTTATCTTGCCGATATCGAGTACGACGGCGAAACCGGCAACTTCCGCATCATGTCGCGCAAGGTAGTGGAGAGCTTTCGCACAATGCGCGAACAATTGCGTTTCTTCGGCGGTCTTGTGCAATGGATGGGTTTTCCCACAGACAGCATCGAGGTGGAACATGCCGAGCGGCACGAAGGGAATTCGAGCTACACCTTCGCCAAGCTGTGGAAACTGGCCACCGAGACCATCATCGCCTATTCGGACAAGCCATTGCGATTGGCCGTGCGCTTCGGCTTTATGATGGCATTCTTCGCGTTCTGTTACGGTGTGTACGCCCTGATCCGCGCGACGGTTTATGGGGTGCCCATTTTGGGTTGGAGCAGCCTGATCGTCTCGCTGTATTTCATCGGCGGCATCATCATCGCGATCCTCGGCATACTTGGCATCTATCTGGGGAAGACTTTCGACGAAAGCAAAAAGCGGCCGCTGTATATCGTCAGAAGAGCGACTTTCGATGAGAAAAATTAAACCCACTCCGTGGGATGAGGCCGCTTTCGGCATACACACCGCGGAGATCGTCGAGTACGAAATAACGGCACTGCGCGAGGCTTTGCAAACGCCAGGTCATTACACCATCAAAGTCGATCCGCTGGCCGACAAGCATTTGCTTCACGAGCATGGCTTTTACTACTGCGATACGTTGGTCGAGCCGTATTGCGTTGCAAAAAAATTAAAACCGGTTTTACATCCGGATGCAACAGTCTCCAGGAATGCAGAATGGGACGCGCTGTTGCCGATTTGCCATGGCGCTTTCGCACATGGCCGTTTTCACCGCGATTTCAATCTGAATAAGGCTCTCGCCGATCTGCGCTATGACAAATGGCTGCGCCAACTCTACGAAAAAGGTGCGGTCTACGGCCTGTTTTGGCAAAATGAACTGGCGGGATTTATCGCGTATGCCGATAACAATCTGGTGTTGCATGCGGTGGCAGAGTCGTATCGAGGCAAAGGTTTGGCGAAATACTGGTGGAGTGAGGTAACTACTGAATTGTTGGCGGCTGGCCATGCTGAAGTTAAGAGTTCAATTTCAGCCGCCAACCTGGCAGTACTCAATCTTTATGCTTCGCTGGGTTTCTCTTTTCGCCACCCGCTGGATGTTTATCACAACTTAGTGAAATAGCCGCTCAATGCGGTGAGTTGCACGCCTCGCCGCGACAAAGCAGATACATATCGTCTCCACCTAGCCGGTATTTCTTGAACACCTTACCCAGAGCCTCGTCTGCCGTAAGCCCGACGATGAAGCCGGATGCAAATTCGGCTGGTGGTAATTGGAGAACGGGTGCCGGGAGGCGACGCATATTAAGGTAGGCGGTTACGCTCAATCCGGCCGCAGTTGAATTGGCGGTATATAGCGCTTGTCCCCGTGTGAGCATCAGGATGTCAGCAGCTGTTTCATCGTAGTTCTCCCCGCGATAATGACTCTGGTAATAGGGAAAGAGGATCAGGGCAGCCGCGAACTTTAGCACCAAAGCGGCGATGATCCATTTTCGCGCCAGCGCCAGTGCCGCATCGCCCGATTGCCAGATGATGCGGGCAGCAACCAGCGCGATGAGCGGGTAGATGGGCATCAAATAACGCATCCCGCCGCGCGGCGAGATCCAGTAGGGGAAAAAATTCAGCAGCAACATCCAGCACGCAGAAATGAAGAGTAGCTGGTGAGTCGCGGAAGCTTCCTTAAGGTTGCGCTTGCGCAGCCATAAATAGATCGCCAGCAACGTGAGCGGCGCAAGCCAGGTCAGTATTTCGACCGGGAAGCCGATCAGCCGGTATAAATATTCAAGGGGGCTTGGATAGGCAAACTTGTTGGTCAGCTCGCCGAACATGCGTTTGCCTTGCGCCATTCCATCCGGGATGATGGCGTACCAGATGAATGGGCCGGCATAAGTCATGAGCAGGACAAGTAGTGTGCGCCACTGCAGCAGGAAGCGGCGCTGTTGCATTTCGAACAGCAGTACGAACAAGACACCGCCGTAAAAGATGTATGCCGTAAGCGCTTTGCTCAGGAATGCGCATGTGAGCAGCACGCCGGATAAAGCCAGGATCGAGATGCGGCCCTCACGAACACTTACCCATAACGTTGTGATAGCGGCGAAGATAAACATCGCGTAGTTCGGATCGACATAGCTTAACCAGCCGTGATACAGCAACACATCGATCATGGTGAGGTAGCCCAGCGCGGCAAAAATGCCGAAGGCCTTGTCCTGAAACAGGCGTCCCGCCGTCCAGGCCAAAGTCAACGCGGTGACGATTGTTGATGAAACGGTAAGTATGCGCGTGACAGTTAGTACATGCTCCCATCCGAGCGGGGCGGAGAAAATGATGATCAGCCAGTTGAATAGCGGGTTGTGCTGCATGTCCGACCCATACATATACTGCTTCAACCAAACTCCACGCTCCCACATTTCCTGCGCGACCATCGGGAAGATTCCCTCTTCGCCGACATAATAGAAAAACAGGGTAGGCAAAAAGCTGATCGCTGCGATAGCGAACAACAACCAGTACTTCTTTTCATTAACGGAAAGTTTGTTCAGCGCTGACATGATTGATCAAAACCGGGGAAATAGTTTACTTCATGCATTCCAGCATGATGTGTGTGTAGGGAATGTGCAACAGATCGTTGCGGATGGACACGACGACATTGTCGAATCGGGCCCGAGCCAAGTCGGTGTAGCCTTTCTCGTCGCGCACGAACTGCCCGCGGTCTCTCGACAGCAGGTACTTCGCCGCAGGTGATTGATCTTTCACATAACAGCCGTCAAAGGTAACAAGCCGGCCGCCCTTTTTGAGTGCGCGTTTGGCGATATCGAACAACTGAATTGCTTCAGCATCGTCGAGGTGATGCAGGATGCCGATGGCCAGCACGATGTCGAACGATTCGGGCTGCTCCAGAAACACTTGTGCTTCGGATACGCGCTGGCAGAAAAATTGGCCGCGATCCCCGTAACGCCTGGTCGCGGACTCTATATAAGACGGGTTGAAGTCGAAACCGAAATAATCCACCTGCGGCAAATGGTCGAGGATGTTGCCGGGTCCGCAGCCGATATCGAGTATGCGGGCGCCTGTAACGGGCCGCACATATTGATTGACAAAAATCGACTGGCTGTTCTGTGCCCCGACCAGGGTGGAGAACAGTTTGTAGAGGACGGGCAGTTCGAGTATGGAGTTGAGCTTCATCGGGCTGGTTGGGGTGGCATTCAGAAAAAATCCCGGATCGCTGCGCTGATTCGCGCGACATCTGCATCGTTCATCTCGTAATGCAGCGGCAGGCGCAGCAAGCGCTCGTTCAGCTCGTCCGTCACTTGCATGTTGCCGCTTACGCGACCGTATTTGCGTCCGGCAGGGGAAGAATGCAGCGGCACGTAATGGAACACCGGATAGATACCCTGCGCCTTGAGATGCGAAATCAATGCCGTACGCGTGGCCAGACTGTCGAGCAGCATGTAGAACATGTGGCCGTTGCTATCGGCATCGAAGCGCGGCAGACGCAGCTTTCCGGCATGCTCCAGCGGTGCCAATTGCTCGGCATAAGCCGAGCAGAGGCGGCAGCGCTGTGCCGTGATTTCATCGGCTCGTTCAAGCTGCGCATAAAGGAACGCGCTTACCAGTTCGCTAGGCAGGTAAGAAGATCCGATATCCACCCAAGTGTATTTATCCACCTCGCCGCGGAAGAATTGGCTGCGGTTAGTGCCCTTCTCGCGAATGACCTCGGCACGTTCGATGAATCGCATATCGTTGATCAGCAACGCACCGCCTTCCCCGCTGATGATGTTCTTGGTTTCGTGGAAACTCAAACAACCGAAATGGCCGATGGTACCCAGCGCTTTACCTTTGTAAGTGGAGAGCAGTGCTTGTGCCGCGTCTTCTACCACCAGCAGTTTGTGCCGTTGCGCGATGTCCATGATGGTATCCATCTCGCAGGGAACACCCGCGTAATGCACCGGCACGATGGCGCGGGTTCTGGGCGTGATGGCAGCCTCGATTAGTTTCTCGTCGATGTTCAGCGTATCCGGCCTGATGTCCACGAATACGGTCACCGCGCCGCGCAAAGCAAAGGCGTTGGCCGTAGAGACAAATGTATAGGATGGCAGGATGACTTCGTCACCGGGCTGCAGATCGCACAGGATTGCAGACATCTCAAGAGCGGCGGTGCATGAGTGTGTAAGCAGCGCCTTGTGGCAATGCAGCTTTTCCTCGAACCAGCTATTGCACAGCTTGGTGTAATACCCGTCGCCGGAGAGGTGACCTCTGGTGACGGCATCGGCGATCAGCGATAGTTCGCGGCCAATGATGAACGGTTTATTGAACGGGATCGGTTTCATCAAAAAGTCAAAGGTACTGTTGAGCCAGCTTGCTGGTGTGTATTGTACAGGCAAATAGATTATGGCTAGGAGGGCGCCAAGTGCTGCCAATAATCGCAGGCTGATTGGCCATCCGGTCAATTGTGGGCCGGGTTCTCCATATTGGTATTGACCAAGCCGAACTGGGAACGATGCAGCTGAGAATAAATTCCACCCTTCTCCAGCAATTGGCTGTGCGTACCGATTTCGACGATGCGCCCCTTTTGCAGCACGACGATCCGATCCGCCTTTTCTATGGTGGAAAGGCGGTGTGCGATGACCAGCGTGGTACGGCCTTGCATGAGTGTCTCCAGCGCGGCTTGCACATGGCGCTCGGATTCGCTATCCAGAGCGGATGTCGCTTCGTCGAGAATAAGAATGGGAGCGTTCTTGAGTATGGCTCGCGCAATGGCGATGCGCTGGCGCTGACCGCCGGATAAACGCACCCCCTTCTCTCCCACCAGCGTTTCCAGCCCCTGTGGCATCTCGCGAATAAATTCCATGGCATGTGCCGCAGTCGCCGCGGCAATGATCTCGGATTCCGGCACTTCGCGCATTTGTCCATAACTGATGTTGGCGGCGACGGTATCGTTGAACAAAACTACCTCCTGACTGACCAGCGCGATATTGCTGCGCAGACCGGCCAGTGTAAGCTCAAGGATGTCATGCCCGTCCAGCGTGATACGCCCACCGGTCGGGGTGTAAAAACGCGGCACCAGGTTGGCCAGCGTACTCTTTCCGCTGCCGGATGCACCCACCAGCGCCACAGACTGGCCTGCCGGGATATCGAGGCAGATATCATGCAGAGCCAACAGTTCATCCTTGTTATAAGAAAAATTCACGTGTTCGAAAGCGATGTGCCCCGTTGCCCGGTGGATGACGGTCTTACCATTATCCACTTCACTGGCCGAGTCCAGCAATTCGAAGACGCTTTCCGCCGCTGCCAGTCCGCGCTGCACAAACTCGTTAATGCTGGTGATGCGTTTCAGCGGCGCGGTCAGCATAAGCATTGCCGCGACGAAAGACAGGAATCCACCCACCGAAGTGACATCGCTTTTGGCTTGGCCGATCGCCAGATAGATAATGAGTGCCAAAGCGATGGCTGCCACCATCTGAATGATCGGGACGTTAGCCTGGGCTGCCATGGCCTGCTTCATCATGTGCCTGCGCACCCAGTTGACCTCATGATTGAAACGGTCCTGTTCGTAGCGATGTCCGCCAAACAATTTGACGACCTTATGGGCGGTGACACTTTCTTCGATCACCTGGGTGATCCTGCCCATCGCATGTTGGGTGTCGCGGCTTGAAGAGCGCAAACGGTAGTTGATAGTGCGTATTACCCAGGCGACGACCGGGGCTATCACCAGCGAGAGCAATGTCAGTTTCCAGTCGAGATAGAACAACCAACCAAACAGGCCGAGAATGATGATGGAATCACGGATCGTGATGGTTACCACGCTGGTGGCAGCGGCAGTAACATTCGTTACATCGTAGGTGAGTTTGGATATTAATGATCCCGTGGCATGATCATCGTAGAATTTGGTGGGAAGTGAAAGTAGCTTGCCAAACATTTCAGAGCGCAAATCCATTACCAGCTTGTTGCCAACCCAATGAATGGCGTAAGAACCCACAAAACTCGCCAAGCCGCGTACGAAAAAGATCATCAGGATGAATATGGGTGCCCAATGCAGTACGAAATCGTTTTTTTGCACAAAAGTGCCGTCGAGAAAGGGCTTGAGTAGCGCAGGTAACAATGGCTCAGTCGCGGCCGATACTGCCATGCCAAATATCGAGATGGAAAATATGCGCCAGTGTGGGCGAACGTAATGCAGCAAGCGCAGGTAGAGTTGGATACTGGTCATAGAAATTCGGGGTCGAGAACTTGTGAAATATTTTTCTGTTACCCTATTCTACAGACAAACAAGCAGGAACAAGAAATGGCTATTTGTGCCGTAGGCAATATCCGGGGGTGTTACATCGAGTTGCAGCAGATGCTCAAGCAGATTGCGTCGACCCTGCAGAGGACAAGTTATGGCTGGTGGGCGACCTGCTCAATCGTGGGCCGGGCTGGCTGCAGGTGCAGCGCTTGGTCAGATCGATCGGAGATGGCGCCATCACCGTCCTCGGCAATCATACCTGCACCTGCTGGCCGTGGCCAATGACGCAGAGACTGCACTGCACAGATATGCTGGATGAGATACTTGGTGCACCGTACCGGGATGAGCCGCGACGACGACCCGATGATGAAATGCTGGGTGACAGGTTGCCGTAATTTCCGCATCGTCGGCGCCAGTTGCTTCTACCATTTCGACTGTAAGAATACCGGCCGCATCTTCGTGATGAAATGAAGTATCACCCAAATCGAGTTCCATCGTTTGTTTCTACACTCACTCAGAAGTTCAGAAGACGGCAGGTAATCCGCATAACTGTGTGCGCTCTGCATGGCAGGGGAAGCTGCGCCGACTGGTCTATGCACTGCGCCACAACTATCCGATGCAGCACATCGAGGCATGGGATCACTTGCATGGACGCGGCGAGTGGAGCGAGAGGAACTAGTGATGTTCTGGCTTTTGTGGTTGCATCGCTTTGAAAACCGCTTCACCCATTAGCAGGTATCCTGTAGTCGAAAAATGGGTGTTGTTGCCGAGATAAAGATCAACAGTCTTCGCCCGAATGGCTTGTCGTGCTATGCGCAGCAGATTGGGCGCATGAAAGCGCTGCTCGGCTTCGTTCCAGAACTGTTTGCCTGGATAGAGATAGGCTGTCGACTTGTTCGGCACGAACACCCAGATCGGCGTGACGCCTTCCAGTCGTGCGTTGAGCTTTCCGATGTTTTCAAGTGCGCTAGTGTTTATATCTTCCGGCTTGTCATAACTCAGGAACAGTGCATCGTTGCAGTTTGCATGGCTGAATAATTTGCAACCATCGGGCACACGGACCATTCTCACATCATTGGACAACAACCAGTTCTTGAAGTCAGGAGAATGGCTCAAGTGCGCATATTTCAGGACATTCAATTGCGTCTTGATACCGGTTGAGAGCTTACCAGTATAGTTATTCTGATGCACATCGAATGACACAATTGGCGAGGTGCGTGGTACATCGGTCCGGGAGTTTGGATGATATTGTATGTGCTGACAGGCAACAGATCTATCAAGAATGTCTACCAGATTGCGCTCAACTGATTCAATCACCAGATACTTTCCCCTAAAACCTTGTGTACGCAACCAGGGCATAAAATCAGCGCATATGGCCTGGATGTTGCCCCAGACCTCAGTGCGTACCTTTAAGCCATGCTGCATCAACACGGATTGCCAGATGTGGCCGTCGGAAAAACTATCGCCGATGACTAGCACATCGGCCTCTCTCATAGTTGCTTGTTGCAGCCACTTGGCATCGAGTGCGGGTTGCGGTTTAGTCCAGCCGAACAATGATTCAGGTAGAAGGCTCATGCGAGTCAGATCGCCTTGAAAGGTCGTGAGCGGCAAGAAATAGAAAGCTATGGCGCCGTAACTCAGTAGGACGATGAAAATGGAGATGGAAAAGTACTTGGCATGTTTCATATCAGAACTGGAAATAGAGAAAGGGACTATAACTACCAAATTGATCTACAACCACAGAAAATAGGCCAAGAACGACAGCGGCTTGAAGGGTAGTCAGCAGTATGCTGCCCTTGATAAAACGAACTCGCGTCGAATTGGGCAGCAACCAAACCCATAGCAATCCTGGAATTAGCAGGCGCAACAGGTCGCGGCCAGACAGGTCAGTAAGTAACAGCAAGTTGCCATGAAGGACCGTATCGAACGCGATCGGGCGCGCCGCGATGCCGAACATTGCGTTCAGGATGACCAGAGCCTGTTCCACGTTGCTGGCGCGGAATACCACCCATGCCGCCACGACGGCGATGAAGGTGAGTGTGCCGCCCGCCAACGTACCAAACCAGTTCGGGATCAAGCGCAAGTATTTCTCCGATACGAGGTCGCGCCATAGATTGTTGATAACGAGATAGGCGCCGTGTAACGCTCCCCAGATTACGAACGTCCATCCGGCACCGTGCCACAGACCGCCCAGCAGCATGGTCGCCATCAGATTGCATAGCGGCGCAGCTTGCCGTGACGGTTGCCGCCCAGCGGGATGTACAGGTAATCGCGCAGGAAGGCGGAGAGCGTGATGTGCCAGCGCCGCCAGAACTCGATGATGCTTGTGGATCTATACGGCGAATTAAAGTTGATCGGCAGGTGGATATTAAACATCAAAGCGATGCCCAGAGCCATATCGGTATAGCCGGAAAAATCGAAATAAATCTGCAGCGTGTAAGCCAGCGCCCCTGCCCAAGCTTCGTAGGTCGTGGGTAACGTGCCGGTCACCATGCCGTGCTGAGCGCCATCGAAGACGGCCGTGGCGAAGGGTGCAATCGAGTCGGCCCACAGCACCTTTTTGCACAGACCTAGCGTGAATAACAATAGCCCTGTGGCGACATGTTCCCAATTGATCCGATAGGTGGAGTTGCGCGCGAACTGCGGCATCATGTCCTTGTGATGCAGCACAGGTCCAGCGATCAGGTGAGGGAAGTAGGTGACGAACAACACATAATGCACAAAGTTGTATTCCTTCACTTTGCCTTGGTAGGTGTCCACTAGGAAGGCGATCTGGGTGAAAGTGAAGAACGAGATGCCCAACGGCAGGATAATTTCGCTCAATGAAAGACTGGAGCCGGTCAGGCTGTTCACGTTGGAAAGGAAGAAGTTGGCGTATTTGAAATAGCCCAGCAACAGCAGGTTGGCCGCGAGCGCGAACACCAGTACCTGTTTCTTGCGTGCTGCAGACTGTTGCACGCCAGCTTTGGCGATCCACATCCCGAAGGCGTAGTTGCAAAAAATCGAGCCGAGCAACAGGCCAATATAGGCCGAATTCCAGTAACCGTAGAAGAACAGCGACGAGATCGTCAGCCATGCGCCAGCATAGGCATGGTGGATGCGTGCCAATTGATAGAAACCCAGCAACACGACGGGCAGGAACAGGAAGATAAAACCGTAGGAATTGAATAGCATCGATCAGCGTTTGGCAATGCAGCCAAAGGATGGCAAGTTGAATGGAGTCGGTTTCATCGAAGCTTCAGGAATTTCTGTTACTCTATTTTACAGATAACAGGCAGGAACAAGAAATGGCGATCTATGCATTAGGCGACATCCAGGGCTGTTACGCCGAACTCCAGCAATTGCTGGAGCAGATACGCTTTGACCCCGCGCAGGACCGGCTCTGGTTGGTGGGCGATCTGGTCAATCGCGGACCGGATTCGTTGCGCGTGCTGCGCCTGGTCAGATCGCTGGGCGAAAGCGCCGTCACCGTTCTCGGCAATCACGACCTGCATCTGCTGGCCGTGGCCGAAGGCGCGGCGGAACTTCATCGCACCGATACCCTGGACGAAGTGCTGGGCGCCCCCGACCGGGATGAACTGCTGGCTTGGTTGCGCCGACAGCGCCTGATGTATACCGAAGGGGACTATGTCCTGGTGCACGCCGGACTGCTACCGCAATGGGGCGTCAAACAGGCGGCCGGATTGGCAAATGAAGTGGAACGCGCATTGCGCGGCGAAGACTACCCCACCTTCTTTGCCCGCATGTACGGCAACGCGCCGCACAACTGGAACGACGACCTGGACGGCTACAAACGCCTGCGCGTCATCACTAACGCTTTCACCCGTTTGCGCATATGCACCCTGCAGGGCGAAATGGAATTCAGGTTCAAGGGCGAAGTGGAGAAGATTCCGGAAGGCTACGTGCCGTGGTTCGAAGTACCGGACCGCAAGAGCCGCCAGGCCACCGTGATTTTCGGCCACTGGTCGGCGCTGGGGCTGAAGGTCACGCCCAACGTTATCGCCCTGGATACCGGCTGCCTGTGGGGAGGGCCGATGACGGCCATCCGATTGGAAGACCGCCAGTTATTTCAGGTGAGCTGCAAGAACCCGGTAGCGCAAAACTGGTAGTACTCGATCAATACCTGCGTTTTTGCTGCGGAACAACAGGGCCGCGTCCCTCGATGTGGCGGAACGTGATGCGTCCCTTGCTCAGATCGTAGGGTGAAAGTTCCAGCGAAACCTTGTCGCCGGCGACGATGCGGATATGGTTTTTCTGCATCTTTCCGGCGCTGTAGGCGATCAGTTTGTGCCCGTTATCCAATGTCACACGAAAGCGCGAGTCCGGCAGGATCTCGTCCACCACGCCGTTCATTTCCAGCAGTTCTTCTTTGGCCATGACCAATCCTCTCAGGGAATTCAGAAACAAAAAGCCCGGCGGTTGCCGGGCTCATAGTCAGGACTGACAGCATGGCTGTGCCATGCATGCCCGACCATTTATTCCGCTGCGCGGATGTTCGATGCTTGCTGACCTTTGGGGCCGGCAGTGATGTCGAAGCTGACTTGCTGACCTTCGGTCAGGGTCTTGAAACCCGAACTCTGGATCGCGGAAAAGTGGGCGAAAAGATCATCGCCGCCATTGGATGGGGTGATGAAGCCGAAGCCCTTGGAATCGTTGAACCAC
>DAIDAJ010000069.1 GCA_027310665.1 Sideroxydans sp.
CCGAGCTTGAACGGGCTGGCCCAGTCAAGTTGCATGAAGCCCTTATGGCCGTGCGGGTCGAGATTGCTGCGCAGCAGCAGGATGACCTCGTCGTCCCGGTCCGGCAACCAATGCGTGACAAGTTCGGCACGCCCCATGTAATTGACCATGTCGGGATTGTCGTCCTTGGCGGCATTTTCAGGGATGCGCCACCAGCCGCGCCCAGTCATGTAGAAATCGTCCCATTCCCAGCCGCCCTGAACATAAAGACGATTCCAGCTCCGCGACTCCGGATTGTTGCGACCGTTCGATTGGTGCGACAAGCCGAGATTGAGCAATTTCCACCCTTGCGCGTTGCCCGTGCCGAAGGTCCCGATGAGCTCAGGCTCATAGTTTGAGTCGCGGAAAGGCGAAGAGGCACCCACATTGAACGCCTGCCAAAACGACTGCTGGGTGAATGCTCCCCAGACCCGAAAGTTCTTGAATCCCAGAAATTCCAGATCGCGGTAATTTCCGATCTCGGATTTGACGCTGTACTGGAATTTAATCTCTTCGCCCTGATAGGGGTAAGGCGTCAGAACCGTGTGATTGGGCGCAGGAGAACTGGGCGAACTGTTGATGTTCGAGGTATGTCGCATCAAGAGATAGTTCTTGCGATAGGGTTCCAGGCGGCGTATGCCGCTGGCATCCGGATTACCTTGACCATCCAGATCCCAGGCTCGGGTCAGGTAGCTGCGCGGTGGCGGCTTGACTGTGGCCGCCTGGTCGTAACACTTCAATCGGTCATTCTTGTTCGCGATTTTGGCGCATGCGTCCATGGCGGAATTCTCGGCATATGCGAGAGTGGTGACAGACGCGCAAAAGAACGTGCAGGCCAGGGTGCGGTGCATGAGGAGAGAGTCTATCGGGAGGCGCGGCGATGCGCCCACACCATCATTGCGATGCCCGCGATCACCATCGGCAGACTCAACCATTGTCCCATGCTGATGCCGAACGTCATCAGGCCAAAGATGCCGTCGTCCGGGTTGCGCGTGAATTCGCAGATGGAGCGGAAACCGCCGTAGCCGATCAGGAAGAGGCCGGATACGGCCCCCGTCGGGCGCGGCTTGCGTGAGAACCACCAGAGCAATGCGAACAGCGCGACGCCTTCCAGCGCAAACTCGTACAACTGTGACGGATGGCGCGATAAGGGTTCCTTGTCCGCATTGGGGAACCACATGCCCCACGGCACATCGGTCGGTCGCCCCCACAGTTCGCCGTTGATGAAGTTGCCGAGCCGCCCGAACGCCAGACCCGGCGGCACGAGCGGAGCGATGAAGTCCATCAGTGCCAGCCAGCGGATGTTGCGGTTGCGCGCAAAAAGTACCATTGCTGCCAGCACGCCGAGAAATCCGCCATGGAACGACATTCCGCCTTCCCATACAGCGAAGATCTTCAGCGGGTGCGAAAAATAATAGCCGGGGTTGTAGAACAATACCTCACCCAAACGACCGCCCAGCACGACGCCGAGCACGCCATAGAACAACATGTCATCGAGGAATTTCTCGTCCCAGCCCGGACGATCGAGCGTGCGCAGGCGCTTCCTGCCCAGCCAGATGAAACAAACGAAGCCTAGCAGGTACATCAGCCCATACCAGTGGATACCGAAAGGACCGAGATGGATGGCGACAGGGTCGAATTGTGGATGAACGAGCATGGTGCGAATCGGTTAGAATTGAGCGGCAGATTATACGTGCTTCACCATTACATTAGAGAGACATCATGCCAGCCTACCGTTCACGTACCTCCACTCATGGCCGCAACATGGCCGGCGCGCGCTCTTTGTGGCGTGCTACCGGCATGGTCGACGGCGACTTTGGCAAGCCCATCATCGCGATCGCCAATTCCTTTACCCAGTTCGTGCCCGGACACGTCCATCTTAAAGACATGGGGCAACTGGTGGCGCGCGAGATCGAGAAGGCGGGCGGCATCGCCAAGGAATTCAACACCATTGCCGTTGACGACGGCATCGCCATGGGGCACGACGGCATGCTGTATTCGCTGCCTTCGCGTGACCTGATCGCCGACTCGGTGGAGTATATGGTCAACGCGCACTGTGCCGATGCGCTGGTATGCATCTCCAACTGCGACAAGATCACGCCCGGCATGCTGATGGCTGCGATGCGCCTGAACATCCCGGTGGTGTTCGTCTCGGGCGGGCCGATGGAGGCGGGCAAGGTGAACTTGCAGGGAAAATCCAAAGGCCTGGATTTGATCGACGCGATGGTGGCGGCGGCGGATAGCAGGGTCAGCGACGAAGATGTGGCAGCAATCGAACGTTCCGCCTGTCCTACTTGCGGCTCATGCTCCGGCATGTTCACCGCGAATTCGATGAATTGTCTGACCGAAGCCTTGGGATTGTCGCTGCCCGGGAATGGTTCGCTGGTGGCAACCCACGCCGACCGCAAACAATTGTTCCTGCGTGCCGGACGCACCATCGTCGAATTATGCAAGCGCTATTACGAACAGGACGATGCCTCGGTTCTGCCGCGCAGCATCGCCAGCTTCGACGCCTTTGAGAATGCAATGACGCTGGACATCGCCATGGGCGGGTCGACCAACACGGTGCTGCATCTGCTCGCCATCGCGCGCGAGGCGGAAGTGGACTTCACCATGAAGGACATGGATCGCTTGTCGCGCCATGTGCCGACGCTGTGCAAAGTGGCACCCTCGTCCGAGTACCACCTGGAAGACGTGCATCGTGCCGGTGGCATCGCGGCGATCCTGGGCGAACTGGATCGTGCAGGGCTGCTGCATGGCGAGGTCGGTACGGTGCACAGCAAGACATTGCGCGACGGGCTTCGCCATTGGGATATCGCGCAAACGCAAAGCGAGGACGTGAAGAAATTCTTCCGTGCGGCACCCGGCGGTATCATCACCACCATCGCTTTCTCGCAATCCATGCTGTATCCGGAACTGGATGCGGATCGGGTGCAGGGTTGCATCCGCGACAAGGCACATGCCTATTCCACAGACGGCGGGCTGGCGGTGTTGCACGGCAACATCGCTCTCGACGGCTGTATCGTGAAGACGGCCGGTGTGGATGAAAGTATCTTGAAATTCAGCGGACGGGCACGTGTGTTTGAAAGCCAGGACGCAGCGACGGCCGGCATTCTTGCGGATCAGATCGTGGCGGGCGATGTGGTGGTGATCCGCTACGAGGGTCCCAAGGGCGGGCCCGGCATGCAGGAGATGCTTTACCCGACTTCGTATCTTAAATCGAAAGGTCTGGGAAAAGTCTGTGCGCTGCTCACCGACGGGAGATTCTCCGGCGGCACATCGGGTCTTTCCATCGGCCATGCTTCGCCGGAGGCGGCCAGCGGCGGCGCGATCGGATTGGTGCAGGAAGGTGACCGCATCGAGATCGATATCCCGAAACGCAGCATCAATCTTGCCATCAGCGATGCCGAGCTGGCTCAACGACGTGCGGCGATGGAGGCGAAAGGCAAACAGGCATGGAAGCCTGTGGAAGTTCGCCAGCGCAAGGTGTCGCCGGCACTCAGGGCCTATGCTGCCATGGTCACCTCGGCTGACAGAGGCGCCGTGCGCGACGTGTCGCAAGTTGAAAAATAAGGCCGCAGCGCAGGGCAATGCTTTCGGGTCGCATCTTCACGGAAGTGGGGTGACTGTTCCGTCGTCGGCAGGCCGCGTCTTCATGGTGACAAGTGGGCGCAGTATGGCCGTCCCTCAGGTGGAGACCAAATAACGTTTTCAGGCAAGGGAAGGGCGGTATCGTGAAAGCCATACTGATTGCAAATCCCAAAGGCGGCAGCGGCAAGACGACGCTGACCACCAATATCGCCGGCCACCTCGCTTCGCAGGGGCATCGGGTGGCGATACTGGATCTGGACCGGCAGAAATCGGCAACGCAGTGGCTGGCAAATCGTCCGCGCAGCCTGCCCGGTATCGAATTGATGCACTCCGAGTCGGATATGAATGCACCGGTGGACTGGCTGGTGATCGATTCTCCTGCCGGGTTGCACGGGAAGAATCTGGAACATGCCTTGCGGTTGGTTCACAAGGTGATCGTCCCCATTGCCCCGTCAGCTTTCGATATCCAGGCCAGCCGTGATTTTCTGGAGGCCCTCCATCATGAAAAGACAGTACGCAAGGGAAAGATATTCGTCGGCGTGGTTGGCATGCGCATGGATTCCCGCACTCGCGCGGCACTCACCCTGGAGCAGTTCCTGAAAGGTCTGGATCTGCCGATACTCGCCTATCTGCGTGAGGCGCAGGTTTACGTCAACGCAGCTTTCGAGGGCAAGACCCTGTTCGACCTGGCTCCTTCGCTGGCTGAACGGGAGCTTGAACAATGGGCCTATCTCATCAACTGGATGCAGCACTCGGAAGAGTAGCCTTGTTCTTTTTAAGTGTTTAGTGCTGAAGAACCGGCGATCGCCAGGTCAATTTGATGGGATCAAGACTGGTGGCTGAATGAAGCGACAGTACCTATCTGACCTTAATGGGTGCTAAAAATTTATATCAGATCAATGATATATGGTTTTCATCGGAATGAATTTGGCGGGTGTCAACGCTATTGATGGCGCAGGCGTTAATTAGAGGACGCTGATGAAGGTTTGCAAACAGGGGTATGTTGTTTAGAATGCGCTTCCGTTTGTTTGACTTTCGTTTGACGTTTGTTTGACAAATCGGCATAACTAAAAATGGAGAAAGATATGAAATCTATCGTTGTTTGCATGATCGCAGCTGCAGGCCTGATGGCGGCAGGTTCTTCAATGGCAACTGATATGCCCGATCTGGCCAAGAAGAGCAACTGTACAACTTGCCACAAGATCGACGGCAAGCTGGTTGGCCCGGGCTGGATGGACATTTCCAAGAAATACAAGGGCGATGCCGGCGCAGAAGCCAAACTGGAAGCCAAGGTAGCCAAGGGTGGTGCAGGTGTGTGGGGTACCATGCCTATGCCTGCCAACTCTCCCAAAGTTTCGGATGCAGACATCAAGACCCTGGTTAAATTCATTCTGGGTCTGGCCAAGTAAGCTTGGAAACGATGCACGAAAAAAGCCGACGCAAGTCGGCTTTTTTATTGCGCCGACTCGCTGAATTGACAAGGGATAGGGCGCTCCGCATAATCCAGACACTTCATAACTCGCTGGATTTTAACAATGCCGATCAATCGATTTTCCCTGTTTGTCGCATTTGGCATCGCGCTTGCCGGATGCGGGAAAAGTGAGACAGCATCGAATCCGGCCCCCAACTCTGGAGAACTCGTGGTCAGGATCGGCGCCGCCGCGCCGCTCACCGGTCCGCAGGCACATATCGGCAAAGACAACGAGAACGGCACGCGCATGGCGATCGACGATGCGAATGCCAGGGGTGTGACCATCGGCGGCAAGAAAGTGCATTTCGAGTTGCTGAGCGAGGACGACCAGACCGATCCGAAAACGGCGACCATCGTCGCGCAGAAACTGGTGGATGCAAAAGTGAATGGCGTGATCGGGCATCTCAACTCCGGCACCACCATTCCCGCGTCTGCCATCTATTTCAAGAACGGCATTCCGCAAATATCGCCTTCCGCTACCGCGGTCAGATACACCGCTCAGGGTTACAAGACCGCGTTCCGCGTGATGGCTAACGATGCCCAGCAAGGCAAGGCGCTCGGCGAGTTCGCAGCCAAGGTGCTGGGAGCGAAGAAGATCGCCGTGATAGACGACCGGACCGCCTACGGGCAAGGCTTGGCAGATGAGTTCGTCAAATCTGCCGAAGCCAATGGAGCCAAGGTCATCGTGCGCGAGTACACCACCGACAAGGCGGTGGACTTCACTGCGGTGCTGACCTCGATCAAGGGCAAACAGCCCGACTTGCTGTTCTTCGGCGGAATGGATCCGCAGGGCGTGCCCATGATCAAGCAGTTGCGAGCTTTGGGCATCAAGACCCAATTCATGATGGGCGACGGCGGCTATACGCCGAAACTGATCGAACTGGCGGGCGATGCGGCCGAGGGGGTATATGCTTCGCTGCCGGGTGTGCCGCTGGACAACATGTCGAGCGGGCGCGATTTTTCCAGGCGTTATGAGGAACGCTTCCATCAACCCATCCAGCTCTATGCCCCGTATTGCTACGATGCAGTCAATGTGATGATTGCGGCGATGCAGAAAGCCGGTTCTGCCGAACCCGAAAAATATCTGCCGGAGATAGGCAAGACCGAGATCGACGGCGTGACGGCGAAGATCGCGTTCGACGAGAAGGGCGACATCAAGGGAGGTGCAGTCACCGTGTACGAAGTGCACCAGGGCAAATGGCATGTCGTTCAGACGATGGGCGGCGCACCCGCAGCGAAACCGTGAACCGGTTTGCAGTCATGGAAAGCGACACCGGGCGTGTCGCTTTTTCTTTGTATAGATATCCAGAATAACCGTGGAAATCCTTCTTCAGCAGATCATCAATGGCCTGGTACAGGGCAGTGTCTACGCCCTGGTGGCCCTGGGTTACACCATGGTGTACGGCATCCTCGGCCTGATCAATTTCGCGCACGGTGAAGTGGTGATGATAGGTGCGATGATCGCAATGACCGTGTTGCAAGCCCTGCTGACGGCCGCCCTGACGCCTGTACTGGCGGTGCTGCTCAGCCTGCTGGCAGCAATGGCGGTGTGCATGGCGCTTGGCTACAGCATCGAACGCATCGCCTACCGCCCGTTGCGCAATGCGCCGCGTTTGGCACCCCTGATCACCGCCATTGGCGTCTCCATCGTGCTTCAGAATCTGGCCATGATGATATGGGGACGGGAATATCACGCCTTTCCACTGCCGTTCAACAGCACTTCCCATCAGCTCGGCGGCGCCATCGTGAACGATGTGCAGATCGCCATTGTCATTATCGCGTTGCTGATCATGTCCACCCTGATGTGGCTGGTACATCGCACCCGCATGGGCAGGGCGATGCGTGCCGTGTCTGAGAATCCGGCTGCGGCCGCGCTGATGGGGGTGGACATCAATCGCGTCATTTCCGTCACCTTCATGCTCGGCTCAGCTCTGGCGGCAGTGGCCGGATTCATGGTGAGTGCGAACTACGGTATCGTGCATTACTACATGGGCTTCATGCTGGGGCTAAAAGCCTTCACCGCAGCGGTACTCGGCGGTATCGGCAATTTGCGCGGGGCAATGCTGGGCGGTGTGCTGTTGGGCCTGATCGAGAGCCTGGGCGCGGGCTACATCGGCGATATAACCGGCGGCTTCCTCGGCAGCAATTACCAGGATGTGTTCGCCTTCTTTGTCCTGATCGCCGTGTTGATTCTGCGCCCATCCGGCCTGCTCGGCGAGAAACTGGCGGAGCGCGCATGAGGCTGCATCGCTCATCGTCAGGCCGTTTTGCATTCGCTGCCGTATTGCTGGTGCTGCCCTTCGTCATCGATGCGCTGCTAGGCCATGGCTGGGTGCGCATCGCCGACTTCGCCCTGCTCTATATCATGCTGGCACTAGGGCTGAACATCGTGGTCGGTTACGCGGGTCTGCTCGACCTGGGGTATATCGCGTTCTTTGCGGTGGGTGCGTACACCTATGCCTTGCTCGGTTCACCGCAGTTCGGCCTGCACTGGCCGATGTGGGTGGTGCTGCCGCTGGGTGCGCTGATCGCCTGCGGGTTCGGCGTATTGCTTGGCGCGCCCACGCTCAAGTTGCGCGGAGATTATCTTGCCATCGTCACCCTTGGCTTCGGCGAGATCATACGCATCTTCCTCAACAATCTGAATACGCCGGTCAACATCACCAACGGCCCGCAGGGCATCAGCGCGATCGACCCGCTGCAGATCGGCAGCTTCTCGTTTGGTAGCTCATACGAGTGGCTCGGTTTCCGCGTCGACGACGTGCACCTGCATTACTACCTGTTCCTCGCTTTCACCCTGCTGGTGATCTTCGTTTCGCGCCGTCTTGAGGATTCGCGTATCGGCCGTGCCTGGGTGGCAATACGCGAAGATGAGGTCGCCGCCTCCGCAATGGGTATCAACACGCGCAATATCAAATTGCTGGCCTTCGCCATGGGCGCCACATTCGGCGGTATCTCCGGGGGATTGTTCGCGGGTTTCCAGGGTTTTGTCAGCCCGGAGAGTTTCAGCCTGATGGAATCTGTCATGGTGTTGTGCATGGTCGTGCTGGGCGGAATGGGCAACGTCGGCGGCGTGGTGCTGGGCGGCATATTGCTGGTGGTGTTGCCGGAACTGTTCCGCAATGCAGCCGGGCCGGTGCAGCAAGCCCTTATCGGCCGTGTCGTACTCGACCCGGAAAGTTTGCGCATGCTGATGTTCGGTATGGCGCTGATTTTGGTGATGCTGTGGCGACCCGCCGGACTATGGCCTTCGACGCAACGCCGCCGCGAATTCGCTGCTGAAGACAGCGTGCTGCAACAAGAGCAGGAGACGGTGTATGACGCCAGAAAGTGAGTGCCTGCTCGAGCTCGCCAGTGTCGGCAAACACTTCGGCGGCGTGACCGCGCTGGCCGATGTGTCGTTGCACATCCGGCGCGGCGAGATCTACGGACTCATTGGCCCCAACGGTGCGGGCAAGACCACGCTGTTCAACGTCGTCACCGGGCTGTATCAGCTCGATAGCGGTTCGTTCGATTTCGCCGGCCAACGCTACACGCGCTGCAAACCGCATCTGCTGGCCCAAGCCGGCATCGCGCGCACCTTCCAGCACATCCGCCTGCTCGCCAACATGAGCGCACTGGAAAACATCATGGTCGGTCGCCATTTGCGCACGCGCACCGGCATCTGGGGCGCGCTGACGCGGCATGCTGCCGCCCGTGCAGAGGAGCGCGACACCGTGCGGCGTGCGCGAGAGTTGCTGGAATATGTCGGCATCGAGTGCGCGCACCAGACCTTGGCGAAACATCTTTCTTACGGCGAACAGCGCCGCCTGGAAATCGCCCGTGCCTTGGCCACCGAACCGAAACTGCTCGCGCTGGACGAACCCGCTGCCGGCATGAATGCGACTGAAACCGTCGCGCTGAAAGCACTGTTGCAGAAGATACGCGCCGGCGGTATTACCGTGCTGCTCATCGAGCACGACGTCAAGCTCATCATGGGCCTGTGCGACCGCGTCGCAGTGCTGGACTATGGCAAGAAGATCGCCGAGGGCGTGCCGGAAGAAGTGCGTCGCGACCCGGCAGTGATTGCTGCTTACCTGGGCGGCAGCGGAGGAGGCGAAGCATGATGAACCACCTTCTGGAAGTGGAAAACCTCAAGGTCTCCTACGGCGGCATCCAGGCGCTAAAAGGCATCAACCTGAGCATCGCGGCCGGCGAACTGGTCACACTCATTGGCAGCAACGGCGCAGGCAAGACCACAACGCTCAAAGTACTTGCCGGATTGCTGCATCCCGCTTCCGGCAAGCTGCAGTATCGTGACAGGTCGTTGCTACATGTTCCGGCACATCGGCGCGTGGTAAATGGCATCGCGCTCGTACCGGAAGGCCGAGGTATCTTCGCGCGGCTCACGGTGGAGGAGAATTTGCTGATGGGTGCTTACATTCGCGGCGACAAAGCCGGGATCGCCGACGATCTTGAACGCCAATACGTCCTGTTCCCGCGGCTTGCTGAACGCCGCACGCAACTCGCGGGGACACTTTCCGGCGGCGAGCAGCAAATGGTTGCCATGGCGCGAGCCCTGATGAGCCGGCCGGAATTATTGATGCTGGACGAACCCAGCATGGGACTCGCACCACTGATGGTGGAAAAGATCTTCGAAACCATACGCGGCATCTCTATACAGGGTGTCACCATCTTGCTGGTCGAGCAGAACGCCAGACTCGCTCTGGAGACCGCCCAACGCGGATATGTACTCGAGAGCGGTGCAATCAGCTTGTCGGGTACCGCGGGAGAACTGCTCGGGAGCGACGCGGTTCAGCAGGCGTACCTGGGGGCGTAGCCGGAATCAGTTTGCGGGAATCTTGTTCCGGCATCGGCTGTTTCTCCAGTGCAGTTCCTGTTGCGCCCGTCGACCGTTCAGTCTTTCAAGTAGCAGACGCGGCCGACTGGCTGACTGGCAAGCTACGGTCAGGTCAGAGTTTCAGCCGTTCCACCGCCCTGCTCACCGAGTCGTCACTCTTGGCAACCTTCTGGGCGGCAGCGATCAGCCCATCCTCGGTCAGTTTCTGTTTGTCCGGACCTTCATTTTTGGCATTCAGGAATGCCTTGAGCGCTTCCTCGAACCGGTCATGCTGCTCTCTGGATTTGGCAACCGATTTGTGGATGGCGTTCACGATGTTGCGAAGTTTTTCCTGCATCAGCGAAAGATTGTTCAGCAAGCTTCCGGGGCGAGCCTGCCCGATCTCCACGTCCAGATTCCCGGCCGCGATAACAGCCATTGCGGCACTGGCCTGCGAAGGCTCGCCGCCGAGCGGGACCACAACCATGGATTCGATCAGCAATCCTACCAGCACGCTGAGGACCAAGGCGAGGGCAAGGCCGCCGCCGATGATGATTGCGGCAGTGGTCAGGGCACCTTCGCGCAACTCGGATTTCGGGTAGGCTGCGTATACCTTGTAGCCCCAGCCGGCAACATCACGCGAGTCCACATTCCAACCCGCAGGAACGGACTTGATGGTGGCTTCCGCCCGTTCGGGAGGGACGCCCTGTGTGCTGAACCGGACTTTTCCCTTGCCGTCCACCAAAGCCAGAAAGCCGGTCTTTAAAATCTTCGCCTGTCCTACTGCGGCTTCCACACTGCCGAGAGAGGCTTCGTAACCAACGTAATATATGCCGATCAACTTGTTCTGGCTGTCCGTCATCGGTTTGTATATGGTGAAAAAGGGATTGCCCAGAATATCGACCACACCTTCATATACCCGGTTGTCCATGATGGCCGCAAACGCCGGGCCTTCCGGGTCCAGAACGGTGCCGACAGCCCTGGATCCATCCTGCTTTTTAACGTTGGTCGTGATGCGCACAAAAGAGCTGTCAGACTTGGAAAAGATGGTTGCCGTGCCGCCGGCGAGTTGGGTTACCTTGTCTACGATACGGAAATTGCCTGCTTGTGCCTCTTTGCCAAAGGAGATGTTGGGTGCGCTCACGCCGGGTACGATAATCAGGGAGTCGCCAGCCGACGCCGGCCCGGCCGCGCCGGAAATATCCTCCAGGATATTCATGGCAGCAGTCGTTTTCGTGGTCATCAAACGTGCCGATTCCTGGAGCAGTCGCTGCACTGAATTCAGGTCGGATTCGACTTTCTCCGTCGCTGCCTTGTTCTGTTCATTGTAGATGTTGAATGCCAACGCTACGGCGCCAACGATGATCAGCACTATCGTCGGGACCACGACAGATCCGATGATTTTGGTTTTAAAGCTCATTGCCATATGTCTTTCCTTTATGGTTAATCTGTCGTCTGGTTGATCTGGTGTATCAACAAAGTGAATTCTTCGGCGAGGTCGTTCCGCTCCGTATAGAGCAAATGC
>DAIDAJ010000083.1 GCA_027310665.1 Sideroxydans sp.
TGGATTCTTTGGCCAGCACTTCGGTGCTGGCCAGTATGCTGCGCACGATACCGGCCAGCCGGTCCTGCATCGTCCCCAGGGTCGCCAGCAGGTTGCCCGGCTGGTCGCTGGACGAGACGATGCGCCGCGTCAGGTCGCCGCTGGCGAATCCTTCCGCCTGCTCCGCGGCCATCGCGGGTTCACCCCCGATCTGTCGCTGCACACTGCGGTTGATCGTCCAGCCCAGCGTGCCGAGCACGGCCGCGATCACCGCCAGGAACAGGAGCGACTTCAATGCCGCCTGCCTGAACTCCGCATCTACATCCTCGATGTACACGCCCGTCGCCAGCCACCAGCCCCAGGGCTGGAACACCTTGGCGTAGGCCACCTTCGGGATCGGGTCGTTGGAGCCCGGCTTGGGGAACATGTAGTCCATGTAGGCGCTGTCGCTCTTCTTGAGCAGTTCGACCCATTCCTTGATGTAATACTTCCCTGTCGGATCCTTCGCATCTATCCTGCTCTGGCCCTCAAGCTCCGGCTTCGCGGCGAGCATGACATTGAAGCCGTTCATGTCGTAGATGAACATGTAGTCGGAGCCGTTGTGATACCGGCTCTTGCGCAGGTTGTCCTTGGCGAGCTGCTTGGCTTCCTCTTCTGTAATCTTGCCCGCCTTGAACAGGTCGTACTGCTGCTGGATGACGCCCATGCCCGCATCCACCAGCGCCTGGAGCGCCTGCTTTTTCTCTTCCATCATGTGCGAACGCAGACTCAGCACCGAATATCCACCGAGCAGCACCAGCCCCAACAGCATGCTGCCGAGCAACAGATATAGACGCGCCTTGAGTGTCAGGCTCTTATTGGTGTTCATTACTTATCTCCGAATTTGTACATGGACCTATGCATCCGATTTTTGGAAAAACAGCCTGATGTCATCGCAGCTACGCGATGCCTGCATCCATCTTCGACATAATTACGATTAACTTTAGAAATAGCTAATATATCAAGCTAGGGAGCTTTGCCTTTGCATTGGAGGCGACTCACAGGATTTGCCCGCAATAAAAAAGGGCAACCCGTTCTGAAATACTGAGGTTGCCCTTCTTTATGAAGCTCTGTCCGTGTCTGAGCGTCAACGCATGGTAGATTTTGAGATCGCGATGCTCGGGTTCACATCCCGGCGCAAGATCTTCCCGTTCTTTGTACGCGGAAAATCCTTTGCGAGATAGATGGTCTTGGGCGCCTTGTATGCCGCCAGATGTTCGCGTCCGAAAGCCAGCAGTTCGTCCGCCGTCGTTTGGCTGCCGGGCTGCATGATCACATAGGCCACCACCAGCACCTTGTCCTTTTCGACCTCTTCTCCGACCGACGCACAGTCGGCAACGGAGGGGTGAGACTTCAGCACGCGCTCGATCTCGTAAGGAGAAACCCGGTAGCCGAAACTCTTGATGATGTCGTCGCGCCGTCCCAGGAACCAGATATAGCCGTCTTCATCGTAACGCGCGTAGTCGCCGGTAAAAAAGAAACCGTCATGCCGCAGTTTGGCCGTTTCCTCGGGCAGGTTCCAGTAATTCAGGAACAGGCCAGGGTCGTCATCCGGCACGCAGATCATGCCTTCTTCGCCGGTCGCCACCGGTTGCAGGGTGTCCGGATTCAGCAGCTGTATCTTGTGGCCGGGCTGGGGAAATCCCGCGGAGCCCGGGCGTATCGGTCGCGACTTGGTCTGGCACAGATAGTAGGAGAACTCAGACATGCCGACCGCCTCGTAGATGTCCACACCGAAGCGCTCTCGCCATTGCGTCAATACCTCATCCGACAGGTGCTCGCCCGCGCTCATGCAATGGCGCAGGCTGGGGACATCCGCCTTGGTGAAATCGCTCTTCTGCACGATCTGGCGGTAGATGGTCGGCACGCCTACGAAGATGGTCGCCGAATGTTTCTTGATCAGGCGCGGCCAGGTGTTGGAGTCGTTCTTGCCCTCGTGCACGATCACCGTCTTGCCCAGGTACAGCGGATCCATCAACCCCGAGCCCAGCACATAAGTCCAGTTGAATTTACCCGAGTGCATGATGCGATCGCCTTCCTTAGCGAAATCGAACCAGTAGGCGGAAGCCGGCGTGCGGCCGATCATGGCGCGGTGTGCGTGCAAAACACCCTTGGGATATCCGGTGGTGCCGGAGGTGTAAACCAGGTATGCCGGATCGATTGACCTGGTCGGATAGGGCGGCTCGAATTGCTGTATTCCAGCCAGCGCCGAATCCAGATCCTGCACATCCAGCCCCTCGATTTTCTGCACTTCGCCCGGACCGGACAACAACACGTGGCGCAGATTGACCGCGTCATGCAACTGATCCTTGAGTGTCGCCCAGGCTGCCTTGTCGGTGACCAGCACTGCAGCCCCGGAATCCTGCGCCAGATAGACCACTTCTTCCCCCGTCAGCAAAGTGGAGGTCGGCACGGAAATGGCTCCGCATTTCATCGCGCCCAGAAATGCAGTCGGATAGTCCAGGGAGTTGGGAAGCCGGATCAGGATACGTTCGCCGGGGCCAACGCCGAGATTACGCAATATCTGGGCGAAGCGACTGGTGCGCCCGGCCAGCTGCGAAAAGGTGATCTGCGACGTGCCCAGCTTGTCGTCTTCCACGATCATCGCGATGTTTTCCGCGGCAGGCATATTCAGATGTGCGTCGGTACAGGCGACACCGATGTTGAAATGTTCGGGGATCTGCCATGCCCAGGGGGCGAAAGGTTTGAAATTTGTCATGCTTGCTCCTACTAAATAACGCCGTACGGCCAGTTTTCACGAATGACTTGTGCAGGCATCAGCTGCAGCACCGTCATGGCAAACTCCGTATCCGCGGGGGTGAGTGCGCGCAGTGCATGCGCCCGCAGCAGTGTCTGCAATGCCTTGCCGAACATGGGCGGATCCAGCATCTCGCCCTCGAATTTGATGGCACCTCCCAGCAGTGCATCCGCCTCGATGGCCGCCTTCAGTATCCGGATCTTTTGCGAGACCTCCGTAGGCGAGGGGGTGTACGCCACCTTGCACAGATGGATATGCGCCGGATGGATGACCTGCTTCCCGGTCAGGCCGTTTGCCGCTTCCTGACAGGCATGCTTGTAGACGATGTGCGACTCATTCTCGCCGTGCAGGTCCAGCCAGCGCCGCACATCGTGCGGCTCGACGAAGCTCTCCGGCATGCTGCTGGAGCCGATCAGCGTTTCCACGCCGCCGATCACGCCTTTACCGGCGATGCGCGCCTCGAACATGATCTGGTTGAGAAAGTATTTAAGCTCTTCGGTCCAGTGCTCGGGCGTGATCTGGATACCCATCGCCTTCGAGAAGTCGTGGATGCCGAACACCACATGCTTGACCGTGCTGTATTGCATCAGGTCGGGCGCGATCTTCAGCGACTTGGGATGTTCGATGATGGGCTGTATGCTGATCGGATGATTCAGGCCCACCAGGAAGTTGGACAGGTCCCGAACCTCGGGTGCGCCGTAAGCCTCCCCCGCCTTTGCCAGCATCACCACATCGATATGCTCGGCCAGGTCCTTGACCAGTTTCATGTCGAGCTCGTACTCCTCGGTGCGGAAAGGGTTCACCCGGATGGCAATGGCGACCTCGTGCCTGCGTTTGAACTTGGGCAATTCCTGCCTGAGCAGAGTCCGGCTCATTTCCTTCTGGCGGCAACCGTCTTCCAGGTCGAAGATCAGGGTGTGCGCGTGCGTCTGGTGCGCATGCTTCTTCATGCGCTGCGCCGCCGCTTCGAGGTCTTCATAGATGCCCAGCGAAGGCGCATATTTGACCGGCGGATAGTACAGCTGGATCCCCGGCCAGAAGCCGCCCAGCACACTTGCGTCCGCACTGCCGGACGAGCCCTTGCCGGCGACATGCTCGTTTTGATTTTTTACCATGATCTCTCCCCAGCCTCTGTTTCACATCACCGGACATCCCGATCCGGCCATCCCTACTCAAGGTGATTCAAATAATAATGATCATCCGTCAGACATAGTCCAAGGCGCCATTCCATCGGCTTGTCGCCATAGGTAAAGGACACGCGCTCTATGCTCAGCAGCGGCGTTCCGGATTTAAGATTCAGCGCCGCTGCGATTTCCGCATCCGCCGCCACGGCGGTCAGACGCTCCTCGGACCTCACCATGTGTATGCCCAGCAGTGTTTCGTACATGCGGTACATCGAGCCGTTGAAAGCCTCGATCCGTTCGGCGTTGACGCCCTTGAACGCGGCGGCGGGCAGGACGATGCGATCCAGGATCTGCGGCTTGCCCGAAAACAGCAACAGCCGTTTGATCTCTATCACCGCACTGCCGGTCTTGATATCCAGCATCCGCGCGATATTGGACGGAGCCTTGGCGCGCTCGCAGCTCAGCAGTTTGTTATCCAGCAACTCCTTGCTGCCGTCGGCAGCGACCAGCCGCAGGAACCTGAGTTTCACGGTCTCCTCGGAGTGCGTCGCCACATAGGTGCCCTTGCCCTGGCGCCGCACCACGATGTTTTCCGCCGCCAGCTCGTCTATCGCCTTCCTGACCGTCCCCTGGCTCACCCCGAACCGTGCCGCCAATTCCATCTCGCTGGGGATGGCAGCCCCAGGGCCCCACTCGCCCGAGATCAGGCTTTGTGTGATGAGCGCCTTGATCTGCTGGTATAACGGCTGAAATATCGGAGATCCCATTGCTTCGTTCCTGTCAGTGCCGGTCATCATTAGGTGTGAGGAATTTATCATGCCGATTTTACTTAATCAAGTGTTATATATCTTATATAAGACATAAGAATTTTGTTGACACTGGATTTTGCCGCCGATAGAATCGACTGACGATTTCTTGATAACGATCAAATCGAACTGATAACGATCAAATAGAACATGACACTTCAACAGGGGGAAATCATGAACAAGCATTTTCGACCGCGCCGCTCCATGCTGTACGTGCCGGGTTGCAACACGCGCTACCTGGAAAAGGCGAGGAGCTTGCCGGCGGATTCCGTGATCCTCGACCTGGGCGATCCGATACTGATCGCCGCCAAGGAAGATTCCCGCCGGAATGTGGTGAACGCCGTCAACAAGGGCGGATATGGTGCGCGCGAAGTGGTCATCCGTGTCAACGACCTCGAGTCGCCCTGGGGACACGAAGACATCAAGGCCGTCGCCAAGATAGGCGCGGACGCGATCCTGTTCACCAATATCGAAGGCCGGGACGATGTGCTGACCGCGCTCGATGCACTGGACAGCGCAGGCGGGCAGGACACGCCGGTGATGGTGATGATAGAAAGCCCGCTGGCAGTCCTGCACGCGGAGGAGATCGCCAGCGCGTCGGACCGGATCGCGTGCATGATCATGGCCACGTCCGACCTGATCTCGCAGATGCATGCACACAGCACGAAAGACCGTTTCCCGTTGCTGACCAGCCTGTCCATGGTGATCCTGGCCGCCAAGGCCTATAACCGCGGCGTGGTGGACGGCATCAACAGCCACATAAAGAACATGGAAGCCTTCGAGTATGCGTGCCGGCTGGGCCGGGACATGGGTTTCGACGGCAAGTCGCTGGTGCATCCTCTGCAACTCGCCTACGCCAACGACGCGTTCACGCCCAAGCCGGCCGAAGTGAATACTGCGCGGGAGATCATCAGCGCGCTGTCTGCGGCCAACGCGGCCGGGCGCGGCACGGTGGTCGTGAACGACCGCCTGGTGGAACACCACCACGTCAAGGCGGCACAACGCCTGTTGAACCTGAGCGAAATGATCGCAAAACTGGAAAGCTCCTATGCCTGAACAAACCAGCAAGCATGAACCCGGTCGCGGCAACTATTTTGAAGACTTCCATATAGGCCAGGTATTCCGGCACGCGACGCCTCGCACCGTCACGGAAGGCGATTGTGCTTTCTACATCGCGCTCACCGGGAGCCGCCATATCCTGCACTGCGCGCAACCGGTGGCCCATGCCATGGGGTATCGCGACCGCACCGTGGACGACCTGCTGGCGTTCCACATCGCCTTCGGGAAGACCGTGCCGGACATCTCGGTCAATGCCGTGGCCAACCTCGGTTATGCCGACATTCGTTTCCTGTCGCCCGTCTATCCGGGCGACACCCTGCGCACTTCATCCACGGTCATCGGGCTCAAGCAGAATTCCAGCGGCAGCAATGGCGTGGTGTACGTGCATTCGGTATCGCACAACCAGAACCTTGAGCCCGTGCTCGAATGGAAACGCTGGGTCATGGTGCACAAGCAGGACCTCACCCTCCCCGCCCCGGCCACGGTCATTCCCGAACTGCCCGCGGTGGTGCCGGTCGAGCGCCTGCATATCCCCAAATTCGTGGATGCAGGCAGGTTCGAGACCGCCCTGACCGGCGGACAAAAACTATGGGATGACTATGCACCCGGCGAGCGTATCAACCACCCGGCCGGCATGACCGTGGACGACAGCGACCACACGCTGGCGACCAAGCTCTACCAGAACAATGCGCGCCTGCACTTCGATGCACAGATGATGAAGGACACCCCGTTCGGTCGCAGGCTCATGTACGGAGGCCATGTCATCTCCGTCTGCCGCGCGCTGTCCTACGACGGGCTGGAGAACGCGCTGTGCATCGCCGCCATCAATGCCGGCACTCACAGCAATCCGGCCTTCGGCGGCGACACCTTCTATACCTGGACCGACGTGCTGGAGCGCTGGGAATTGCCGGGCAGAAAAGGCCTGGGTGCACTGCGCCTGCGCATGGTCGGCCTGAAGAACCTGCCAGCCCGGGAATTGCCCGACACCCATATCGAGCAGAATGGCAAGAAGGTCTACCACCCCAACGTCGTGCTCGATCTCGATTACACAATCTTAATGCCGCGCAGATAAGGAAAACATCATGTCAACAGCCGTACACCCAAACCAGGCCCTTTTCGGGGGAGAAAAGCCGTTCCCCGTCATTCCCAGCTGCGAGCATTTCGCGGGAAGCGAAAAACTCATACTCAAGGCGCTCGCATTGCAGGACACGCTCGGACCGATCTTCGACATCACCTGCGATTGCGAGGACGGCGCCGCAGCCGGACAGGAACGCGAACATGCGGAGATGATCGTCCGCGTCCTGAATTCCGATGCCAACAAACATCGCATGGCCGGCGCACGCATACACGACTACACACATGCCTCATGGAAGCAGGACGTGGATATCCTGGTGGGGGGCGCCGGTAAAGTGCTGGCCTACATCACCATCCCCAATCGACTCGCGCGTCGCAGACGGCGGAGATGATCGCCTACATCCAGAAGGTCGCGGCTTCCCGCGACATCAGCCGCGAGATCCCCGTCCATGCGCTGATCGAGACGCACGGCGCCCTGCACGATGCCTACGAGATCGCCGCACTGCCCTGGGTGCAGGTGCTGGATTTCGGGCTGATGGATTTCGTCAGCGGGCACCACGGGGCCATCCCCGCCACGGCCATGCGCAGCCCGGGACAGTTCGAACACCGGCTGCTGGCTCGCGCCAAGGCCGAGGTGGTCGCCGCCGCACTGGCACACGGTGTGGTGCCCGCACACAACGTCACGCTGGACCTGAAAAATACCGAGACCACATTCGCCGATGCCAGCCGCGCACGCAACGAATTCGGTTTCATGCGCATGTGGAGCATCTATCCAACCCAGATCCAGGCGATCGTGGACGCGATGAAGCCGAATTACCACGAGGTGACGGACGCGAGCAACATCCTGCTCGCCGCCCAGGCAGCCGGATGGGGACCTATACAGTACGACGGCGAATTGCACGACCGCGCGACCTACCGCTACTTCTGGGAAGTGCTGCAAAAGGCCAAGCTCACCCGTGTCGAGATACCTGCCCAGGCGGACGCCGCGTTTTTCAGTTAATGACGGGACGGGTGGCCGGCGACGACCCGGCCAGCATCCCGCTGCCTCAGAGCCTGAACTCCAAAGTCACCCGCAATTGACGCGGCTCGCCCGGATGCACCGTGATCCCGCTCGGCACGACAGGGCTGGTGGGTGATACCCGGTAATCCTGCTGGTAGGCGATATCGTAATACTGGCGGTTGAACAGATTGAGTGCATCCAGCGA
>DAIDAJ010000059.1 GCA_027310665.1 Sideroxydans sp.
GGACCGGGACGACGAGGTCATCCTGCTGCTGCGCAGCAATCTCGACCCGCACGGCCATAAGGGCTTCATGCAACTTGACTGGGCCAGCCCGTTCAAGCTCGGCCTTTCTTCCCAGCTCAATCTGCAATTCACCACCGGCTACGGCGACAGCCTGATCGACTATAACCATTGGCAAACGACGATCGGCATCGGCATCGTGTTCAAGGAATGGTAACGCGCCACGGCGATTGACACTGCCATCCCCCGCCCCGATACTGCGCACATCGCGTTAATCAAGGTTGTTTGCTTTGGACGATTTCTCGCTGGGCGTGCTGTTTATTGCCCTTCTGATTATCCTGATCTGCTCCGGGTTCTTTTCCGCATCCGAAACCAGCATGATGGCGATCAATCGCTATCGCCTGAACCATCTGGTGCGGAAGGGCAACAAGAGCGCCAAGCTCACAGCCAGATTGCTCGCACAGACCGACAAGCTGCTCGGCTCCATCCTGCTCGGCAATACGCTGCTCAATGTTGCAGCCGCCACATTGGCTGAAATCATCGTACTGCGACTATTCGGCCATGGCAACAGCACGGCTCTGCTGATCGGCTCGCTGGCCATCACCTTTGCTATCCTCGTATTCAGCGAGATCATGCCCAAGGTCATTGCTGCCAGCCATGCGGAA
This sequence comes from Sideroxydans sp., assembly GCA_027310665.1. GTDB lineage: Bacteria > Pseudomonadota > Gammaproteobacteria > Burkholderiales > Gallionellaceae > Sideroxyarcus. The sequence continues at coordinate 663 of DAIDAJ010000059.1, forward strand.
CGCGTGGCTTTGCCCTCCAGCTACCCGCTGGCGCTCATCATCAAACTGTTCTATCCGGTCGTAACCATCGCCACGGCCCTGGTACGCGGCATGCTTTGGCTGATGCGCATCAAGGTGCAGACGGATCACAGCCACCACAAGATGAGCCTCGAGGAATTGCGTTCACTGGTACTGGATGCGGAGAATTTTCTGCCGCGCAAACATCAGAAGATGCTGCTGAATCTGGTCGACCTCGAGCGCATCACCGTCAACGATGTGATGATTCCGCGCAATCAGATCGAGGCCCTGAACATCGATACAGCGCCGGCCGAATTGCGACAGCAGATCATCACCTGCCATCACACATTGCTGCCGGTCTATGCCGAAACGCCCAGCAATGTGATCGGCATCCTGCACATCAAGCGTGTATTACCCCTGCTCTTGGAAGAGGCGCTGGACACGACACAACTGCGCGAGATACTCAATGACGCCTATTTCATTCCCTCCGACACGCCCCTTCTCAAACAATTGCAGCAATTTCAGGAACGCCAGACGCGCATGGGGCTGGTGGTGGATGAATATGGCGAATTGCTCGGGCTGGTGACGCTGGAGAACATTCTTGAAGAGATCGTCGGGGATTTCACCACGCAATCCCCATCCCAGACCGGAAAGTTCCTGCGCCAGGACGATGGCAGCCTGCTGCTCGAAGGCAGCAGCAGTCTCCGCGAGCTGAATCGCAAACTGGGACTTCATCTGCCCCTGGGGGAAGCGAAAACGCTCAACGGCCTGATCCTCGAACACCTGCAAGACATCCCGGAAGCGGGTACCAGCCTGAAGATCGGCAACTATCCGATTGAGATTATTCAAATCCAGGACCGCGCCGTCAAAGTCGCCCGCATCTTCCCTGTACAGCCCAACAAACCAAGCAGTTAGCCGCTTTACAAAGAATGGAAAGCCGTGCATCATTCAAAAATCCTTTAGAATCTGGCGTATCTGTGCTGGTTTTAACAATTAACGGGAAGTTTCTCCTGAGCCGCATTTGAATCGAGGTAACCGGATGGCTATCGACAAGGCAGCAAAAACCAAAGAAATTCAATATAGCTGGGAAGGCAAGGATAAAGCAGGCAAGATCGTCAAGGGCGACATTCGCGGCGCCGGCGAAGCCAGTGTATCCGCACACTTGCGCCGTCAGGGTATCACCGTCACCAAAATCAGGAAAAGTGCATCGGGCAGGGGCAAGGTCACCGAGAAAGACATCACGCTGTTTACCCGCCAGCTCGCTACCATGCTGAAATCCGGGGTCCCGCTGCTTCAGGCGTTCGACATCGTCGGCAAGGGCCATGATAACCCCGCCGTTGCGCGTTTGCTGTTTGACATCAAGACGGATGTGGAGACCGGCAGCAGCCTGGAGCAATCTTTCCGCAAGTTCCCGCTGTATTTCGACGACTTGTACTGTAACCTGCTCGGCGCGGGCGAAGCCGCGGGTATTCTGGACAGCCTGCTGGATCGCCTGGCAACTTATAAGGAAAAGATCCTTGCCATCAAGAGCAAGATAAAATCGGCGCTGTTCTACCCGATTTCCATTATTGTCATCGCCTTCGTCATCACCGCCGTCATCATGATCTTCGTGATTCCGGCGTTCAAGCATTTGTTTTCCAGCTTCGGAGCCGATTTACCCGGTCCGACCTTGCTGGTCATGTCCATTTCCGATTTCTTCGTGGCGTGGTGGTGGGCGATCTTCGGCGCAATCGGCGGCAGCGTATACGGTTTCTTTTACGCGTGGAAACGCAACAAGACCATGCAACGGCGCATGGATCAGCTGATGCTCAAGATACCGGTATTCGGACCTATAGTACGCAAAGCCTCTATCGCCCGCTGGTCGCGCACTCTTGCCACCATGTTCGCGGCGGGCGTTCCACTGGTGGAAGCCTTCGATTCAGTGGCCGGTGCGGCAGGCAATGTGGTGTACTTCGATGCGACCAAAGCCATCCAGCGCGAAGTGACTTCAGGTACGAGCCTCACCGTCGCCATGCAGAATACCGACGCCTTCCCCAGCATGGTTCTGCAGATGGTCGCGATCGGCGAAGAGTCCGGCGCCCTGGACAGCATGCTGGGAAAAGTAGCGGACTTCTTCGAAGCCGAAGTGGACGATGCGGTGGAAGCGCTGTCGAGTTTGATGGAGCCGATCATCATGGTTGTCCTGGGTACGCTCATCGGCGGCCTGGTGGTCGCGATGTACCTGCCAATCTTTAAAATGGGTCAGGCCGTCGGCTAATCGAACGGTTCGCAAACAGGCGCGGTGATGACCGCGCCTTTTTTATATGCCAAGGTGATTCGATGCTGCTTCTGTTGCAAACCTCCCCACTGACTTTGTCATTGTTCGCCGGAGTTATCGGGCTGGTTGTCGGCAGCTATTGCTCCGACGTAACCCGCCGACAGATCAGTCTTCGCCGAAACCACCGACATGACTGAACTATTCCAGCTCCTCAAATCCGAACCTCTTGTATTTGCCATTGCTTGCGGCATGTTAGGACTGATCGTCGGCAGTTTTCTCAATGTCGTCATCCATCGTCTGCCCAAAATGATGGAACGCGAATGGAATAAACAATGCGCAGAACTTAGCGGCAAAGCACTGGAAGACTCCCCCAAATACAATCTTTTGGTACCGCGATCCGCCTGCCCGCTTTGCGGCCACGCCATTACTGCCACAGAAAATATTCCCGTACTCAGCTATCTCTTTCAGCGTGGCAAATGCACCGGATGCGGAGCTGCAATATCACCGCGTTATCCCCTGGTAGAGGCTACCAGCTGTATCCTGAGTGCGTATGCTGCCTGGCATTTCGGCTTCGGATTCGCCGGACTTGCCGCGATCGCCTTCATCTGGGCGCTGATTGCGCTTACTTTCATCGATTTTGATACCCAGCTGCTTCCTGACGACATCACCCTGCCTCTGCTCTGGCTGGGTCTCCTGCTCAATTTCAACGGGACATTCACTTCCTTGCCGAATGCCGTCACTGGTGCCGTCGTCGGCTACCTTTCGCTGTGGAGCGTTTACTGGGCCTTCAAATTGACCACCGGCAAGGAAGGTATGGGCTACGGTGATTTCAAACTGCTCGCCGCCATCGGTGCCTGGCTGGGCTGGACCTTGCTGCCGCTGGTCATCCTGCTGTCCTCCCTGGTCGGCGCTGTGGTCGGCATCGCACTCATCGTTTTCACCAGGCATGGCCGGAATATACCCATCCCCTTCGGGCCTTACCTGGCGGGCGGAGGTTTGATCGCCCTGTTTTGGGGGCAGACGCTGACGCAGCACTATCTGCAACTTCTGGCACCGTGAATTATCTGGTTGGATTGACAGGAGGGATCGGCAGCGGCAAAAGCACCGTCGCTGACATGTTCGCCACGCTCGGTGTGCGCATCATCGACACCGACCTCATTTCACACCAATTGACGCAAGCAGACGGCGCAGCCATTCCGGCCCTGCGCGACGCATTCGGCCCTCAGGTCGTCGACGTACACGGCGCGCTGGATCGCGGCAAAATGCGGGAGATCGTCTTTAACGACCCGGCGAAAAAGAAAACGCTGGAGTCCATCCTGCATCCGCTCATATTCGCCGAGACCCGGCTGCAAGCCGCATCCCCCACCCAGGCTCCCTATTCACTCGTTGTGGTTCCATTGCTGTTTGAAAGCGGACGCTATGCCGATTGGCTGCAGCGGGTGATCACCGTCGACTGCCCCGAGAAATCCCAGATAGCCCGCACCATGCGGCGCAGCAATCTGGACGAACCTGCCGTGCGTGCCATCATGGCCCAACAGCTCAGCCGTGACGAGCGGCTCGCATTGTCAGACGAGGTAATCCTCAACAATGGCAGCCTGGATGACCTGAAAGCGCAGATCGTCGGAATGCACCTCCGTTTATCCAAATTGGCGAATGAAAGCGATTGACGGCATGTCGCACTGGCTATATCTTTCGCAACCAATCAAACCCCGTCCCTGCTAGGCGAAAGTGATCAACTACGAGTTCCCTCTCAACGAAAGAGTTCGCACCATGTTGCGTCTTGAGGATCTCTACTTTCGCATCGACCGTTTTATCGAAAGCGACAGGAGTACGGACCATCATGCCGCACTGGGCGTACTTTTCGAGATACTCGAAGTTGCAAGCCGCGCCGATCTCAAATCCGAACTGCTGCAAGAACTCGAGCGCCAAAAGAAGGCATTAAACAGCCTCCACAACAATCCCGAAATCCTGGAAGACGCACTGGATGCGGTACTCAACGAGATCGAAGGCGCCAGTGCGAGACTGCTTAGCATGGGAGGCAAGATCGGCCAGCACCTGCGTGACGACGAATGGCTGATGAGTATCAAGCAACGCACCTGCATTCCCGGCGGCGTCTGCGAGTTCGATCTCCCTTCTTATCATTATTGGCAGCATCAGAGTCCGGAACGCCGCCGTCAGAGCTTGGGGGCGTGGCTGGGTCCCATGCTGCCGTTGCACGACGGGATTACCATTTTACTCAAACTGCTGCGTGAAAATGGCAAAGTGCATCACTTCACTGCTTTCCACGGCAGTTTCCAGCAGATGCAAGGCGGGCGCGTGGCTCAGATGCTGCGAATCTCGCTCGACCCGGATCTGCCATGCATCCCGGAGATCAGCGCCAACAAATACGCCCTCAACATCCGCTTCGTCGAAGCCAAGTACACCGCCAAGACTGCGCTTTACAATCAGGACGTTCCTTTCGACCTGACCTTCTGTTCCCTGCAATGAGCAAACCGCCCGTCGTCACCTGCCCGTCCTGTGGCAAAGAAATGGTATGGGATACCAGTAACCGCTTCCGCCCTTTTTGCAGCGAGCGCTGCAAGCTCATCGATCTGGGCAAATGGGCAAACGAAGAGTATCGCGTCGAACAACGCGTGCAAGACCAGCCGGACGCTGATCACCAGGCTTGACGCAGCAAAGCAATTCCATGCGCACCGTGCTGCCATGCGGTCTGCATATGCTCTGGCATCAAACCGCCCAAGGCATACACCGGTATCGTTGAACCCGCCGCCATCTCGCCAAACTTTTCCCAGCCCAGATGCGGTGCCCCCGGATGCGATTGGGTCGGCAGCACCGGACTCAACAAAGCGAAATCGCAGCCCAACGCCTCAGCTCGGCGCAATTCTTCCGCGCTGTGGCAGGAGGCAGCACACCAATCGAGCGCCGGTCGAATCTTCAAAGCCGCAAGTTGGGCCGACGTCAGCTGTACCCCATCCGCCCCCACCTCTTGCGCCAATACCGCATCGCCATTGAGCAACACCCTCGCGCCGCATGCGTGTGCCAGTGCCACTACGCGCGCGGCCAGCCCGCGCAGCTCGCTGCGCGGGAGGTCTTTTTCGCGCAATTGAACCAGCCGCAACCCATTGTCCAACGCGGTCTTGCAGCTTGCCAGGAACCCTTCTATTCCCAGTTCGCCGGCATTGCTGATGGCATACAAAGGCGGCAATTCCAGTGCGCGCAGGATGGGTGCATTTGCGGGAAGGACGGGATCGACCAGAACCCGGGCCGGCTGTTGCCAGGAAAATTGCTGGCCTTCGTGCGGGTGCGGTTCGCCGCTCCACTCAGTTACGCGAAAAAAATTCAGGCGCACCGTCGCGTGCGGATAGGTGAAGACGCGGGTAATCCACGGATAGGCGGTCTGGACAGTGATGCCGAGCTCCTCACTCAGCTCTCGCACCAGCGCATGGTACGGCGTTTCGCCCGATTCGATCTTGCCGCCGGGGAATTCCCAGTAACCAGCCCATATCTTGCCTGCGGGGCGCTGAGCCAGAAGGAACGTGCCGTCCGGGCGTTGCAAAACTGCAGCGGAGACTTCGACGATTTTACTTTGCGACATGCCGTCCGCACCAATCCCTCGCAAACTGCCCGGCCACCCTTCCACTCCTCGATCCTCTCATTAGCGACCATTGCAATGCCGCCGTGCGCACCTCATCAGTGAGCCCCTGCTTCCATCCATGATGCGCCAGCCAGTGTGCCGCCACCGCCAGATATTCATCCTGTGCGAACGGATAGAACGATATCCACAGGCCGAAACGTTCGGAGAGGGATACTTTCTCCTCCACGCTTTCCGCAGGATGCACCTCATCGCCGACGTGTTTCGTGGCGAGGTTGTCCTGCATGTAGTCCGGCATCAGATGGCGGCGATTGGATGTCGCGTAGATCAGCAGATTGTCGGAGAATGCGACCAAGTCGCCGTCGAGCGCGGCCTTGAGCGATTGATAGCCGGGTTCGGCATCATTGAAGGAAAGGTCGTCGCAATACAGGATGAAGCGCTCTGCGCGCCCCTGCACCAACCCGACGATGTAAGACAGGTCGATCAGACCCTGTTTGTCGATCTGGATCACGCGCAGTCCCTGCCCTGCATATTCGTTCAGCAAGGCCTTCACCAGTGACGACTTGCCCGTGCCGCGTGCGCCGGACAGCAGGACGTTGTTCGCTGTACCGCCGCGCACGAATTGCCGCGTGTTCTGCTGGATGCGTTGCTTTTGGTCGTCGATGCCGAACAAGTCAGAGAGCGAGATGCGCTGAAAGTTTACGACGGGATGCAGCGTGCGTTGCTGATGATCCCAGCGGAAAGCGGCAGCGGATTGCCAATCGGGCGCTTGCGGCTCTGTGCCGGGCAGGATGCTTTCCAGGCGAGCGAGCAGGCCTTCGGCGCGATCAAGAAAACTGTCGAGTTTGTCCATTACTGAATCACCTTTCTCATAACCGCCCAATCACCCTGTGCGTCGATCCGGTCAACTGCAGACAGGCAAGGATTCGGGCGAACATCGTTCGATGTTCCTCAACGGAACACATTTCATAGCTTCTCGGCAGGTTGCGCAGCCCCCACTTGTCTGCAAGTGACCGAAGAAACTCCGCAGGAGTGACAAACCGGGGGCGGCTTATTTTGAGTACTTTTGGCCCCGACATGACCTGAAGGTCAGTCGCCACCGAAACCACGTTGTTTTGGCACGACCGGAAAGGTGACGGGCTGTCGGACTGCCTCCGACGGTGTTGATTTTTCGGCCATTCACGCTTTGACAAGTTCAGCACGAACGGCTGAGAAATTTAGCTGCGATAGCTCGCGTTGATCTTCACATAATCATACGAAAAATCGCACGTCCACAATGTCGCATTCACCGTTCCGCGATCCAGTACCACCCGAATGGTGATGTCGCTCTGCTTCATCACGCGCTGTCCGTCTTCTTCCTGGTAACTCGCTGCCCGTCCGCCGTGTTCGGCCACCAGCACATCATCCAGATACAGTTTCAACTTCTCGACATCGAGGTCCCCCACTCCGGCATAACCGATCGCAGCGAGAATGCGCCCGAGGTTGGGGTCGGACGCAAAGAACGCGGTCTTCACCAAAGGCGAATGGGCGATTGCGTAGCCGATCTTCTTGCACTCGGCTTCGTCGCGACCCGCCTCGACCTTGATAGTGATGAACTTGGTCGCTCCCTCTCCGTCGCGCACGATGGCTTGTGCCAGAACGGTGGCAACCTCGGTAATAGCCGCTTGCATGGCGGCGCGATTCGCGGCATCCACGATTGCGCCGCTCTTGCCCGTAGCGATGAGCATCAGCGAGTCGTTGGTGGAGGTGTCGCCGTCGACGGTGATGCAATTGAAGGACCGGTCGGCCGCTTCGCTCACCATCTGCTGCAGCATCGGTTGCGCGATAGCCGCGTCGGTAGCGATATAGCCCAGCATGGTGGCCATGTTGGGATGGATCATGCCGGAGCCTTTGGACATGCCGGTCACGGTGACGGTCTTGCCACCAATCTGAATCTGGCGCGATACGGCCTTGGCAACGATGTCAGTCGTCATGATGGCGTTTGCCGCATCGAACCAGTTATTGGCATTCAGGTTCGCCACGGCTTGCGGCAGTCCGGCAACGATCTTGTCTACGGGCAGCGGTTCCATGATCACGCCCGTGGAATAGGGAAGCACCTGTTCTGCCGAGCAGCCCAGCAGCTTTGCGAGTTTCGCGCAGGTCGTGCGCGCAGCGGCCATGCCCGGGTCGCCAGTGCCGGCATTGGCGTTGCCGGTGTTCACCACCAATGCGCGTATCCCCTCGCCTGCTGCAAGATGTTCCCGCGCCACGATGACAGGCGCCGCGCAAAAACGGTTGGAGGTGAATACTCCGGCCACGGTCGTACCTTCATCCAGCTTGATAACCAACAGATCCTTGCGGTCGGCGCGCTTGATGCCCGCTTCCGCAGTTCCCAAAGAAACGCCCGCAACGGGCAACAGTTGTGCCGCGACGGGCGTTGAGAGATTCACCGGCATTTAACTTCCTTTAACTTATAACTTGCACCGCGATTCATTCGTTTCCTCGCCCGATTGCGGGAAAGGATTGGGGAGACGCAAACGAGCATGGCGGGTTCCATCATCGGCGATGATGCTCCTTCCATGCTCGTTAGAAACGTCCTTTTGTCTTGTAGATGTAGTTGCTCATCTCGACGGTCTCGGTGTTCATGCGACGGACAATTCCATGGGTATGGCGCACGATACCGCGCATCACGTAATAGACAATCGCAGGTTGCGTGTTCAGCAGGGCCTCGAACTTTGAACGCTCCAGCAGCAGGACCTGGCAGTCGGTCTTGGCGACCACAGTGGCACTTATTTGCGAAACGTTGCCACCGGCAAAGGTGATGATGCCGGCCAAGTCTCCCGGCTGCAGCAGGTGCAACGTCGCTTGCTCGCCACCCAGCGTTGCGGTCGCCTCGACTTCGCCGCTGGCCAGAACGATCAGGGAATTCTTCAGCCGCTCCTCGCCTGGGCGCAGGAGGGCTTCACCGCTCTTGAATTCCTTGACTTCGAACAATTTTGCCAGGATCTCGATCTCGGCATCACGCAATTCTTCCGTCAGCGTCGAGTTGTTCAGTGTCTGCAAAACCAGGTTGCTTGTCGACATATCCTTCTCCCAGAGTTTGGTGTGTTCAGCTCAACTTGCCATGGCACTGCTTGTATTTTTTACCTGAACCACAAGGGCAGGGATCGTTGCGGCCGATCTTCTCGCCGCCGCGCACAAAAGGCTTGTGCTCCGATTCCGCGTTGTCTGTCGACGCCAGCGCCTCTTCGTAATCGGCATGATGATACTGCACATTTTCCGGCACGTGGGGAGCTTCCGCCGCCGCCACATCCGCCTCGCCGCGGATCTGCACATTCATCAGGGTCTGCGTCACATCGCGCTTGATCGCTTCCAGCATGGTAGCGAACAGATCGAAAGCTTCGCGCTTGTATTCCTGCTTGGGATTCTTCTGCGCATAACCGCGCAGATGTATACCTTGCCGCAGGTGGTCAAGTGCCGCCAGATGTTCACGCCAGTGCTGGTCCAGGCTCTGCAACATGACGATGCGTTCATAGCCATGCATCACGTCGGTCCCCACATGTTCTACCTTGGCCTGATATTGCTGCTGCGCCGCCTCAATTATGCGCGTCTGCAGTCCGTTCTCATCCAATTGCTTTTCCTGCTCCAGCCATTGCACCACCGGCAGATGCAACTGGTATTCGGCACCCAGTGCCTTTTCCAGGCCTGCCGCATCCCACTGCTCTTCCATGCTGCCATGCGGAATATGCTCGGCAACGGTGTCGGACAGTACGCCTTCGCGCATGGCATTGATGGTCTCAGAAATGTCGGTGCTTTCCAGCAACTCGGCACGCTGCTGGTAGATCACTTTGCGCTGGTCGTTGGCGACATCGTCGTATTCCAGGATCTGTTTGCGCATGTCGAAGTTCCGTGCTTCCACCTTGCGCTGCGCATTTTCGATCGCGCGCGTCACCCAGGTGTGCTCGATGGCCTCGCCTTCAGGCAGCTTGAACTTGTTCATGATCGCCGCCACGCGGTCGGAAGCGAAGATGCGCAACAACGGATCTTCCAGCGACAGGTAGAAACGGCTGGAGCCGGGATCGCCCTGACGGCCGGAACGGCCGCGCAACTGGTTGTCCACGCGCCGGGATTCGTGGCGCTCGGTACCGATGATGTGCAAACCGCCGCTCGCTATCACTTGTTTGTGGACAGGCTCCCATTCGGCGCGCAATTTCTCGATACGCTGCTCTTTTTCAGCCACATCCAGGCTTGCGTCCATGCGCACCAGCTCGATGGGTTTTTCCACGTTGCCGCCCAACACGATGTCCGTACCGCGCCCCGCCATGTTGGTGGCGATGGTGACCATCTTCGGGCGACCGGCCTGGGCAACGATTTCGGCCTCCCGCGCATGCTGCTTGGCGTTCAAGACCTGATGCGGCAACTTTTCCTTTGCCAGCAATCCCGACAGCAATTCGGATGTTTCGATGGAAGTCGTGCCGACCAGCACGGGTTGACCGCGCTCGTAGCAATCTCGGATATCCGTGATTACCGCCGCATACTTCTCTCGCGTAGTGAGATAGACCTTGTCCATCATGTCCTTGCGAATCGTGGGGCGGTGCGGCGGGATAATGACTGTTTCCAGGTTGTATATGCTCTGAAACTCGTAGGCTTCGGTGTCCGCGGTGCCAGTCATGCCGGACAGCTTGCTGTACATGCGGAAATAGTTCTGGAATGTGATCGAGGCCAGCGTCTGGTTCTCTTTCTGGATCGCAACGCCTTCCTTGGCTTCCACTGCCTGGTGCAAACCATCCGACCAGCGCCGGCCCGCCATCAGGCGACCGGTGAATTCGTCGACGATGATCACTTCATCGTTCTGCACCACATAATGCTGGTCGAGAAAGAACAGGTTGTGCGCCCGCAATGCGGCATACAAGTGGTGAATCAGCGTGATATTGGCGGGGTCGTACAAGCTGCCGCCGATCGGCAACATGCCCGCCTGCGCCAGCAGGCGTTCGGCATGTTCGTGGCCAGATTCGCTCAGCAATATCTGGTGGTTTTTCTCGTCGACATGGAAATCGCCCGGCGAATTTTCGTCCGCCTGGCGCTTCAGGTTCGGCACCAGCTTGTTCATCTGCAGGTAGACATCAAGATTGTCTTCGGCTTGGCCGGAAATGATGAGGGGGGTGCGCGCCTCATCGATCAGGATGGAGTCCACCTCGTCAACGATGGCGAAGTTCAGGCCGCGCTGAAAGCGGTCCTCGGCGTTCGCCGCCATGTTGTCGCGCAGGTAGTCGAAGCCGAACTCGTTGTTGGTGCCGTACGTGATATCCGCTCCGTAGGCCACCTGTTTGTCCGCATGCTCCATACTGGTCAGAATGACGCCGACGGAAAGCCCCAGGAACTGGTACAGTTTGCCCATCCATTCGGCATCCCGGGCCGCCAGGTAATCGTTCACCGTCACCACATGCACGCCTTTGCCGGATAATGCATTCAGATAGGCCGGCAGCGTCGCCATCAGGGTCTTGCCTTCGCCGGTACGCATCTCGGCGATCTTGCCGTAATGCAGCACCATGCCGCCGATCAGCTGCACATCGAAGTGACGCATCTGCAACACCCGTTTGCCACCCTCACGCACCACCGCGAACGCTTCCGGCAAGATCGCATCAAGCGACTCGCCCTGCCGCACCCGCTGCTTGAATTCCTCTGTCTTGGCGCGCAATTGATCGTCTGACAAGGCAGAAATCTGTCCCTCCAGCGCATTGATGCGGGTAATGGTTTGGCGGTACTGTTTGAGCAAGCGGTCGTTCCGGCTGCCAAATACGGACTTCAATATTTTTGAGATCATGCTGTTATTTTCTTATGCTGCCGTTACAAACAAATAAAAAAGGGTGAGGCACACACCTCACCCTTCTGCAAAACCTGAACGGTCAACTCCTGGCTTTTTCCAGGAAGCGTACCGGGTTCTGGGCGATGCCCTTGTATCTCACTTCAAAATGCAGATGAGGGCCGGTTGACCTGCCAGTACTTCCTGACAAAGCAATCTCATCCCCGCGCCGAACCATCTGCCCGACTTTGACCAGCAGCCTGGATGCATGCGCATAACGCGTAACGACCTCATTGCCGTGGTCTATCTCAACCATATTACCATACTGCGGATGAGTATCCGCATACACCACCACCCCTGCCGCCGAGGCATGAATCGGCGTGCCTTCGGGAACCATGTAATCCACGCCTTCGTGCATGGCATTCTTGCCGGTGAAAGGGTCGATACGCCAGCCGAAATTGGAGGAATACCAGACTTCATTGATGGGAGGGACCGAAGGCAACAGTTTTCTGCTCAACTTGTCCTGCATTAACAGCGTCTCCAGCGCCACCAGCTTGTCGCTACGGTCGCTCAGCAGCGCATTCAAGTCTGCCATCTGTTGTTCCATGCTCGACATGGAGACCTGTTGCTGCAGCGTTGATGGCAGGTAAGGCCCCCCTTGCGCGGGCGGCTTGTCAAAAGAAAACTCTTCCGGCTTCATGCCACTCAACTTTGCCAGACGCGCGCCCAAGCCATTCAGCCGCAACACCTGTGCCTGCATCTGCCCCAGTCGCATGGCCAGGGTATCCAGACTCTTGTGCATGAAGGTTTCCTGCTTTTGCTGCTCATCCTGTTGTGCACTGGCCATCCAGGCACGCAATTCGTTGCTCATCATGCCGGGCTGGAAGCGCACAATGGCGTATTGAGCGGCCAACACGGCCGCGACGAATAACAGCGCGGCCAACATTGCCAGAATAACAAGATGCGTTCCAGTCAGCGAAATGCTCCGGGCTTTTGCAAACCGGTTGGAAACTAGAATAATATTCACGCAACCCCCTTTTTGATGCGATTCCTGTGAACCTACTGTGCCGTCCCGTCTGAACGCCTATTTGGCCTCCAATCAAGAATTACGGCAACTTTCGAGCAAAGCGAAGCAACTTGCCGCCTTGCAAAGACACTATGAAGCCATCGCCCCGCCCAATCTGACTCGCAACAGCCTGATATTACGGCTTCATCAGCAAACGATGGTCATCGCTGCGAATAACGGCGCGGTTGCTTCCAAGCTGCGCCAGATGTCCGCGGAACTCATTTCCCTTTTTCAAGCAAGGGCATGCGAGGTTACTGTAATTCAAATCCGGGTGCAAGTCACGGCCCCTCCCCGCATCATGCCTTCCGAACCGCGCAAATTGGGTAAATCGGCTCGCGAGGCCTTGAACAAACTGGATGAAAATCTGGCCGAATCACCCCTCAAATCAGCTTTAAGGCGGCTAATTAAGCAAGTTTAGCTTAGACCAGCACCCGCCAGGCAACCAGTCCATAGCGTTCGAGCAGGTACAAGGCACCGAACACCATCAGGACATAGCCCATGAAAAGCACCACTTGCCGTATGAAGCGGGGATAACGCGGATCGCGCGTGACCAGATACAAGGCGGCGGATGAGACGATCAGCAGTATGGAGAGCAATAAAGCGAAGCGGATGAGCATCGCTGCCGCCGAATCAGGCCGCCTGTAGCTGCAGGCGCAGGAAATCGGGAGCCTCTTCCGGTTTTTCGAACGTAATGAATTCCCATGCCGTTTCGTCGGCCAACAAGGCCCGGCACAGGGCGTTATTCAAGGCGTGGCCGGACTTGTAACCGGAAAACGCACCGATCAATGGATGTCCGAGCAGGTAAAGGTCGCCAATGGCGTCCAGCACCTTGTGTTTGACGAATTCGTCTTCAAAACGCAGACCATCCGGGTTGATGACGCGATATTCGTCCATCACGATGGCGTTATCCAAGCTCCCGCCCAGTGCCAGTCCCTGCGAGCGCATGTATTCGACTTCCTGCATAAAACCGAAGGTACGGGCGCGGCTCACTTCCTTTATATAGGAGTGCTCCCCCAGATCGACCGTCACATTCTGTTTGGTATTGGCGAACACGGGGTGGGCGAAATTGATGGTGAAGTTCAGTTTGTAGCCGTTATAGGGCTCAAAACGCACCCATTTGTCGCCATCCTTCACTTCCACCGTTTTTTTAATCCGGATAAATTTCTTGGCAGCAGTCTGTTCGACGATGCCTGCCGACTGCAGCAGGAATATGAATGTCCCCGCACTGCCGTCCATGATGGGCAATTCGGAACTGGTCAACTCGACGATTGCATTGTCGATACCAAGTCCTGCCAAAGCCGACATAAGATGCTCCACAGTCGCCACACGGGCGCCATGCGCTTCCAGGCAAGTGGAGAGCCGCGTGTCGTGAACCGCATGTGCCTCGGCACGAATATCCCCGGAATTCGGCAAATCAACACGCCGGAACACGATGCCGCTGTCGATGGCAGCCGGACGCAAGGTCAGATAGACCTTTTCGCCGGTGTGCAGACCGACGCCTGTCGCCTGCACCATCGTTTTCAATGTGCGTTGCTTGACCATTTGACCTGACCTGACAAAACAGATTCGAAGTTTAACATAGCCCTAAGGCAGGATTCGGGAACCGGGAGTTGGGATTTTGCACGAACGCTCCCTGCAAACCCTAAATCCAAAATCCTGATTCCTGCCTTAATCCGCCTGTTTGCGCAGGAACGACGGGATATCGAGCGGATCGACGCCGGATTGCTTCATCGCTTCCACTGCTTCGCGATGGCGCCCGGTACGGATCACTGCCGGCATGTCCAGTTCGTTGTAGTTCACCATCGGCGCATCATGCGTTCCGGTGCGCTGTTGTTTCTCGTACGCCAGAACCGGCTTGGGCTGCTTGCGTGCCATAGGAACGCCCAGACCGGTAGCCACGATCGTCACGCGCATCTCGTCGCCCATCGCCTCATCGAACACGGAGCCGACGATCACCGTCGCCTCTTGCGCCGCAAACTGGAAGCAGTTCATCACCTCGTGCAGCTCTTCCAGCGTCAGGCTGCTGCTGGAAGTGATGTTGACCAGCACGCCACGCGCACCGGAAAGATCCACATCCTCCAGCAAGGGGCTGGCGATGGCCTGTTCTGCGGCGCGGCGCGCGCGGCCTTCGCCAGCGGCGGAAGCGGCACCCATCATCGCCATGCCGTTCTCCGACATCAGCGTGCACACGTCGGCAAAATCCACGTTGACCATGCCCGGCACGTTGATCACTTCGGCGATCCCGGCCACTGCTCCCTGCAGCACACCATTGGCCGCCTTGAAGGCTTCCGGCAACGTCGTCTTGCCGCCCAGCACTTCCATCAGCTTGGCATTCGGCACGATGATCAGGGAATCGACATATGCGGCCAGTTCCTCGATGCCGCTCTGTGCCAGCGTCATGCGCTTGCCTTCGAACACGAATGGTTTGGTGACTACCGCAACGGTCAGGATGCCGAGTTCCTTGGCCACCTGCGCCACGATCGGGGCCGCGCCTGTTCCCGTCCCGCCCCCCATGCCGGCCGTGATGAACACCATGTTTGCGCCGCTGATGATCTCGGAGATGCGCTCGCGGTCTTCGATCGCCGCGGCCTGTCCGATCTCCGGCTTGGCTCCCGCACCCAGCCCTTTGGTCAGGGTCGCACCGATCTGCAGTTGCACACGCGCCTTGCTGCGGCGCAGCGCCTGTGCATCGGTGTTGATGACGATGAATTCAACCCCCTGCACTCCCTGATTGATCATGTGATCGACTGCATTTCCGCCGCAGCCACCCACTCCCACCACCTTGATCACTGCGCCTTGCGGCTGAGCATCCATTAGTTCAAACATGTTTTTCTCCTTTTCTAAATTGCAAACCGACCCTGAACCAAACTGCTAAAAATTGCGTTGAAACCACGTCTTCATACTCGCCATCACATCGCCGAACGATCCCGAATTAACGCGCGACACTTCGTCGCGCTTGTGCTGCTCCAGCCCGTACAACAGCAAACCGACTCCCGTCGCGTAGCGCGGCGTTTTCACTACATCCGACAAGCCCCCGATGTTGCGCGGCACGCCCATGCGTACCGGCATATGGAATATCTCCTCGCCCAGCTCGACCATGCCTTGCATGGCGCTGCTGCCGCCGGTGATCACCACGCCGGAAGACAACAGATCCTCGAATCCGCTGCGGCGCAGCTCCTGCTGCACCAGCGAATACAGTTCTTCGACGCGAGGCTCGATCACTTCCGCCAGTGTTTGCCGCGACAACATGCGCGCGCTGCGTTCGCCCACGCCGGGCACCTCGATCGGCGCATCGTTCGCCAGCTGGCGCAAGGCGCAGCCGTATTTGATCTTGATGTCCTCGGCGTCCTTGGTCGGCGTGCGCAGGGCCATCGCGATGTCGTTGGTGATCTGGTCGCCCGCGATGGGAATCACCGCCGTGTGGCGGATCGCGCCGTTGGTGAAGATCGCCACATCGGTCGTGCCGCCGCCGATATCCACCAGACACACCCCAAGTTCCCTTTCATCGTCCGCCAGCACCGCTTTGCTCGATGCCAGCGGCTGCAGGATCATTTCGTTCACTTCCAGGCCGCACCGGTGGATGCACTTCAGGATGTTCTGCACTGCTGCCACTGCCCCGGTGACGATATGCACCTCCACCTCGAGACGCATGCCGCTCATGCCCAGCGGCTTCTTGATACCGCCCTGCCCGTCGATGCTGAATTCCTGTTCCAGGATATGCAGGATCTGCTGGTCGCCCGGCAGGCTGATCGAGCTTGCCGTCTCCACTGCCCGCACCACATCGGTGTGCGCCACTTCCTTGTCCTTGATCTTGATCATGCCGTTGGCGTTCGAGCTGCGGATATGGCTGCCCGCGATACCGGTATAGACCTCGCGTATCTTGCAGTCCGCCATCAGCTCCGCTTCTTCCAGCGCGCGCTGGATGGCACCCACTGTGGCATCGATGTTCACCACCATGCCTTTTTTCATGCCTGACGATTGGTGCATGCCCGCACCGATCACTTCCAGCGTGCCTTCCGGCCTGATCTCGGCGACGATGCACGCGATCTTCGACGTGCCGATGTCCAGCGCCACGATCAAATTCTTGTTCTCTCTGTTCTTGCTCATCGCTTTCCCCTTGCTGCCATTTCAAACATTGCCGCCCGGCAGATATGCCGCGAACCCGTTGCGATACCTCAGATCCACATGGCTTGCCGGCCGCGCCAATGCGGCCAGACTGTACGGGTATACCTTGACGAAGCGCGCCATCCGTTCCTGCATCTCTTCCCGCCCCAACTCCAGCACCATGCCCTTGTCCAGTCTCACCTGCCATGCGTAACGCGGCGAAAGACTTATCTGCGCGATCTGCTGGTGCAACGGCTGCAGTGCGGCATTCAGGTCGGCGTACATCTGCGCTACCTGCGCCGAGGTGTCCGGCTGACCGATGAAGATCGGCAACACCTGGTCTGTCGCTGCCGAAAAGACCTCGCCGTGCGTATTCACCAGTGAAGTGCCATTCCAGCGGGCCAGGGCGACCTGTTCTTCCACTTCCACTTCCAGGCTCCACGGAAACTTGCGCCGCACGCTCACTTTGCGCACCCAGGGCAACTTCTCGAATGCCTGCCGCGTCGATTCCAGATCGACGGTGAAGAAGTTTCCGCTCACCTGCTCATGCACCACTTTCTCCATCAGCTCGGGTGAAACGCGCTGCGGGACCGCAGTCAGTTCCACGGCGCGCAGGGGAAACACCGGCAGGCGCAGCACATAGCGTGCCGTGCCATAGAGCACCAGCGCGAAGCTGATGCCGAACAGCAGGTTCGCGATGCCGCGCAGCAGTGGTGTGTTATCCCACATGTGCCCCCTCCAGTATCCGGATCACCAACTGCTCGAAATCGATGCCTGCCTGTCGCGCTGCCATCGGCACCAGGCTGTGGTCGGTCATGCCCGGCGATGTGTTTGCCTCCAGCAGATAGGCCTTGCCGTCCTCTCCGCGCAGGAAGTCCACGCGCCCCCAGCCCTGCCCGCCGATGAGCGCGAACGCCAGTTGAGCCAAGTGCTGCATCTCGCCCTCTTGTTCCGCAGTCAGGCCGCATGGGCACAGATACCTTGTATCGTCGCGCAGGTACTTGGCCTCGTAATCGTAAAACTCGTTCGCCGGCTCGATCTTGATGACCGGTAAAGCACGGCCGTTCAGGATCGCAACGGTGTATTCACCGCCCCCGATGAACCGTTCGGCCAGCACCAGACTGTCGTATTTGGCCGCTTCCGCGTACGCAGCCTGCAAATCTTCGGCACGTTTCACTTTGGTGATACCCACGCTCGACCCTTCGTTTGCGGGCTTCACGAAAAGCGGCAAGCCGAGACGCTGCACAACTCCGTTCCAGTCGCTGCGCCCGGTGAGCATTTCATAATCCGGAATGGGCAAGCCTGCGGCCTGCCATACCAGCTTGGTGCGCCATTTGTCCATCGCGAGTGCCGAAGCCAGCACACCGCTGCCGGTATAGGGGATATTCATCAGCTCCAGTGCGCCCTGCACCGTTCCGTCTTCGCCAAAGCGTCCGTGCAGCGCAATGAACACGCGGTTGAAATTTTCGTCCCGCAAGGCATGCAGGTCGCGTGTCTCCGGATCGAACCCATGTGCATCCACACCACTTTTCTGCAATGCAGCCAATACCGCCGCACCGCTCTTCAACGATACCTCGCGCTCTGCGGAACGCCCGCCGAACAGAACGGCCACTTTTCCAAAATTCTTCAAGCTCGCTCTCCGATGATTCTCACCTCGGGATGCAATCGCACCCCTGTCCTTGATTCAACCGTCGCCCGTACATCCTCGATCAGATCCTCGATATCCGTTGCAGTCGCCTTGTCCACGTTCACGATGAAATTGGCATGCTTCTCCGATACCTGGGCGCCGCCGATGCGCCTGCCTTTCAGGCCGCAACCCTCGATCAATTTCGCCGCATGGTTGCCCGGCGGGTTGCGGAATACCGAACCGGCGTTCGGCAACTGCAAGGGCTGGCTGGCGCTGCGTTTTTCCATCAATGCCTTGATCTCCCGGCGCGCCACTTCGACATCGCCTGTTTCCAGCTTCAGCCAGGCGCCAACAAAAAATTCATCGCAGGTCTCGGGATGCGGGATACAGGATTCAGTAACACCCTCCGCACTCCGAACCCCATCCTGTATCCCGTATCCCGTATCCCGTATCCTTCTCACAGATCGATACCCGATCTCATATTCCTGAGGCGTGCGTTCCAGCAGCTCACCGCGACGCTTCAGCACCTGTACGCGCCGCACTTTCTGCCATGTCTCGCCGCCGTAGCAGCCGGCATTCATCGCCAGCATGCCGCCAAGCGTGCCCGGGATGCCCACGAAGAATTCCGCGCCGCACAGATTGTTCGTCGCCGCGAAGCGCGCGAGCTTTGCCCCCGGCACACCTGCCTGCGCATAGATGTATTCGCCTTCCATGCGCAATTCGGTCAGTGCACCCACCATCAACAACACCGTCCCGCGAAATCCCCCCTCCCGAACCAGCAAATTGCTGCCAAGACCGACTGCAATCAGCGGCTCGCTTGCCGGCGTTTGCCGCAAGAAACGCTGCAGGTCCGCAAGGTCGGCCGGCTGGTACAAGCGCTGCGCCGCACCGCCCGCGCGCCAGCTCACGTGGCGAGACATGGGCTCGTCGTGAAGCAGCTCTCCCCGCAATCCCTCCGCATTGAACTTTTTCGGTTCGCTCATATTCATTTTTGCGCCAACTGCTTCACGAGATTCGGCACGCCGCCGATGGAGCCTGCACCCATGGTCAGCACCACATCGCCGT
Organism: Sideroxydans sp.; assembly: GCA_027310665.1. GTDB lineage: Bacteria > Pseudomonadota > Gammaproteobacteria > Burkholderiales > Gallionellaceae > Sideroxyarcus. The sequence continues at coordinate 20,153 of DAIDAJ010000059.1, forward strand.
CGCGCGCCATCTGCAGGATCGTCTGCGGCATGTCGGCGATCTGTTCAACGAACACGGCTTCGCTCTGTCCCGCCACGCGCAAGGCATGCATCAGGGCGCGCCCGTCTGCACCCACAATGGGTGCTTCGCCTGCAGCATAGATATCGCCCAATGCCAGCGCATCCACGCCGGACAGGACTTTGACGAAGTCCTCGAACAGGTCGCGCGTTCTCGTATAGCGATGCGGCTGAAAGGCAAGCAGCAGGCGCTTGCCGGGGAAGGCACCGCGCACGGCAGCGATGGTCGCTTTCATTTCCACGGGGTGATGCCCGTAGTCATCGATCAAGGTGAACGTGCCGCCCGATGCCAGCGGAATTTCTCCGTAGCGCTGCATGCGGCGCCCCACGCCTTCGAACTCGACCAGCGCGGCGACGATGGCGGACGGCGTCACGCCGACTTCCAGGCCGACTGCGATGGCCGCCAGTGCGTTAAGGACGTTGTGCACTCCGGCAAGATTGAGCGTGATATCCAAGTCCAGCGGCTTGCCCTCGAATATGCATTTCTCGTCATGCCGGCATTCCGCAGTGAAGCGCATCCGCCCGTTCTCGTGGCGGACATCCACTGCGCGGATCTGCGCATCCTCCCCCAGGCCATAGGTCGTGATCGGTTTGCTGATACGAGGCAGGATCTCGCGGACATTTTCGTCGTCAACGCAAAGTATGGCCCGGCCATAGAATGGCAGGCGCTCGACGAAATCCACGAATGCCTGCTTCAGTTTGCCGATATCGTGGCCGTAGGTTTCCATGTGATCGGCGTCGATGTTGGTGACCACGGCCAGGATCGGAGTGAGATACAAAAAGGAGGCGTCGGACTCGTCCGCTTCGGCGACGATGAATTCTCCCGTCCCTAGGCGCGCGTTGGCACCGCTGCTGTTGAGGCGGCCGCCGATGACGAAGGTCGGGTCGTAGCCGCCTTTCGCCAATACGCTGGTCACGAGCGACGTGGTGGTGGTCTTGCCGTGCGTCCCCGCCACCGCGATGCCCTGGCGCAGGCGCATTAATTCCGCCAGCATCACCGCCCGCGGCACGATGGGGATACGCTGCTCGCGTGCCGCCACCACTTCCGGGTTGTCCGCTTTCACCGCAGTGGATACCACGACCGCGTCGGCGTCGCGCAAATTCGTCGCGTCGTGGCCGTGATGGATGATCGCACCCAAGGTCTGCAAGCGCTGTGTGACCGCACTGTCGGCGAGATCGGAACCGCTCACCTTGAAGCCCAGGTTGAGCAATACCTCGGCGATACCGTTCATGCCGGAACCGCCGATGCCGACAAAATGAATATGTTTGATCTTGTGTTTCATCCGCGCCGCCTCGTCACTTTCCGCATGCCGCTGCTCATGCCGCCACTCCCGCCAACTCGGCGCAAACTTGCGCCACTTGCCGCGTCGCATCCGGTTTTGCCAGATTGCGCGCGGCTTGCGCCATCTCCAGCAGCTTTTCCCGGCTGAGCCCGCGCAACAGCTGCGCCAGCTTTTCCGCACTCAATTCCTTTTGCGGCAACAATATCGCCGCCCCTTGTTCGCTCAGGAACCTTGCGTTATGCGTCTGGTGGTCGTCCACTGCGATCGGCAGCGGAATCAGTACGCTGGCCACGCCGGCAGCCGCCAGCTCGGCGATGGTCAACGCACCGGCACGACAGATCAGCACATCGGCGTTAGCGTACTGCTTTGCCATGTCGTCGAGAAAAGGACGAATATCAGCCTTCACGCCAGCCTGGGCGTACAACTTCTGCACGACCTCAAGATGTTTCTTGCCCGTCTGGTGCAAGACGGCGGGGCGCTCTTGTTCAGTCAGCAAGGCCAGCGCTTTGGGCAACGCCTCGTTGAGTGCTTGCGCCCCCAGACTCCCGCCCACCACCAGCACATTCAACCTGCCATTGCGTGCTGCATATCGCGCAATCGGCTCAGGCAAAGCAGCGATATCTGCGCGCACCGGATTGCCGCACCATTCGGCGCGTTTCAGCACACCGGGGAATCCGCTCAGCACGCGTGCGGCGAGTTTTGCCAGCACTTTGTTGCTCATGCCCGCGATCGAGTTCTGTTCGTGGATGACCAGCGGCCGGCGCAACATCGCCGCCATCAGACCGCCCGGCATGGTGATGTATCCGCCCATGCCCAACACCACGTCGGGACGATAACTGAAGATCGCGACTGCGCTTTGCCCCAGCGCGCGCAGCAGGGTGAAGGGCAACGTCAACAAACGCAGCAAGCCTTTGCCCCGCACGCCCGTGAAGTTCACCCAGGCCACCGGATAGCCATGTTTGGGCACCAGCTCCGCTTCCATGCTGTTCGGTGCGCCCAGCCACACCACGTTCCAGCCCTGCGCACGCAACGCATCGGCAACGGCAAGGCCAGGGTAGATGTGCCCTCCGGTTCCACCTGCCATGATGAGTATGGTGCGACTCATACCGGCAACCCCCTTGCTACTCTTCTATTTTGGCTACGGCCGCCCCGCTGGGGCTTAACTTGCTGGCGCAAGTTAGCCTTCTCCGAAACCGCCGGACAGCATAGATTTGTCCTTTGCTCAACGAGCATGTGTTGCCCAATATTCATATTGGTAAACCTCGTGCGACCCGGCGGTTTTCATAATCGATCCGCAACAGCACCGCGATCGCCACGCAGTTCACCACCACGCCGCTGCCACCGAAGCTCAGGAACGGCAGGGTGAGGCCCTTGGTCGGCAGGACGCCCATGTTCACGCCGATGTTGATCATCGCCTGCACGCCGAGCCACACTGCGACGCCCTGCGCAACCAGCGCCGCAAACAGGCGTTCCGACATCGCCGCCTGCCGGCCGATGGTAAAGGCGCGCACGATGAGCCAGCCGAACAGGAGAATGACGGCGCTCACGCCGACCAGTCCCAGCTCTTCAGCAGTCACGGCGAGCAGAAAGTCGGTGTGCGCTTCCGGCAGGTAGAATAATTTTTCGACACTTCCGCCCAGACCGACTCCCAGCCATTCGCCGCGCCCGAACGCGATCAAAGCATGGCTCAGTTGATAGCCCTTGCCGAACGGATCGGACCACGGATCCATGAAACCGATGACGCGCTGCATGCGATAGGGGGAAGAGAGGATCAGCGCTGCGAACGCGAGCGGCAGCAACAGCACCAGTCCGCCGAATATCTTGAGATTGAAGCCGCCCAGCCAGAGCGTGCCCATCGCGATCGCGCAGATCACGACAAAGGCGCCCATGTCCGGCTCCAGCAGCAGCAACGCACCGACCAACGCCATCACGCCGAACATCGGCAGGAAGGGCTGCAGCAGGTGATCCTTCACGGCGCCTTTGCGTACCGCGTAATCCGCCGCATACAGCACGGCGAACAGTTTCATCAGCTCTGACGGCTGCAGGTTGACTACGAATAACGACAGCCAGCGGCGGCTGCCGTTGACGGATTTGCCGACACCGGGGATCAGCACCAGCAACAGCAACACCACCCCGACCAGGAACAGATACGGCGCATACTTCTGCCACATCTGCGTCGGGATCTGGAATGCGACCACACCGGCCACCACGCCCGCCAGGATGAAGATGGCGTGGCGCACCAGGTAATAAGTCGGTTGGTAGTTGGTGTACTTGCCGGCTTCGGCAGTCGCGATCGACGCCGAGTAGACCATCACCAGGCCGATGGCGAGCAACGCGGTGACTATCCAGGTCAGCACGCTGTCGTATTCCGCCACGGTTCGGCGGGGCGCATTCAGTGTCGTGCCGAACATGCCGCCCCCGTTTCCAGTTTCTTCACCGCCGCGATGAACACTTCGGCGCGATGCAGATAGTTCTTGTACATATCGAAGCTGGCGCAGGCAGGCGACATCAGCACCGCATCGCCGTGCTGCGCGTTCGCTGCGGCAATACTCACCGCCTCATCCATATCGCGCGCTTTCAATATCGGTTTTCCGCATCCGGCGATGGCCCGCTCGATCAGCTGGGCATCGCGCCCGATCAAAACTGCGGCACGCGCGTGCCTTGCCACGGCATCCTTCAGCGGCGCGAAGTCCTGCCCTTTTCCGTCGCCGCCAAGAATGACTACCGCCGGCTTGCCCAGCCCCTTCAGCGCCGCCTCGGTTGCGCCGACGTTGGTGCCCTTGGAGTCATCGTAATAGGTGACGCCTTGTATTTCGGCGACCTTTTCCACACGGTGCGGCAACCCTTTGAAAGCGCGTAGCGCGTCGACCAGCGGAGCCAGCGGGATGTCGAGTGCGCGGCACAGTGCCAATGCCGCCAGCGCATTGGCCACGTTATGCAGACCGCTCACCTGCAATTCGTCGGCACGCATAATCTTCCGCCCGCCCTGGACCAGCCAGGTGATCGCGCCTTCACGGGTGATTCCCCAGTCCAGATCATTCGGCGGCGGATTCAGGCCAAAGCTTGCCTGTTTGCGCCCGGCGATGCGCATCGCACTGCTGCGCGCATCGTCGCGATTCAATACCTGTATGCCCCGACCATGGAAGATGCGCGCCTTGGCTGCGGCATAGGCATCCATGCTGTCGTAGCGGTCGAGATGGTCTTCGGTCACGTTGAGCACTGCCGCCGCATCGGCATCCAGCGTACAGGTAGTCTCCAATTGGAAGCTGGAGAGTTCCAGCACCCACACCTGCGGCTGCCGGTCGCGGTCGCGCAAGGCATCCAGCACCGCGGGCGAAATATTGCCCGCCACTTGTGTATCCAGCCCGGCCGCCGCGCACATCGCGCCTACCATGCTGGTGGTGGTGGTCTTGCCATTGGCACCGGTGATGGCGATGACTTTGGTCGTGCGCCGGTAATCGTTGGTCGCGAGCTGCTGCGCCAGCAATTCGATATCGCCCTCGACCGGAATGCCGCGCGCGATGGCGCGCTGCACGAACGGGTCGGCCATGGGCACGCCGGGACTGATGGCGATACGGTCGATTCCCTGCAACAGCTCGTCGCCGAACGGACCGCACCGTACATCGGCATGCGGCAACTCGCTCCGCAATATCGCGACACCGGGCGGGGCATTGCGGCTATCGGCCACGCGCAAGCGCGCAACCTTCCCGCCCAGGTAGCGAGCGAGCGACAGCCCGGTCTCACCTAGACCGAGTACCAAAACCGATTGTCTGCGCAGTTCGTTCATTCTTTATCTGAGTTTCAATGTCGCCAATCCGATGAGCACCAACAGCATTGTGATAATCCAGAACCGGACAACGACCTGCGTCTCTTTCCATCCCTTTTGCTCGAAATGGTGATGCAGCGGCGCCATCAGCAGGATGCGCTTGCCGGTGCCGTATTTCCTTTTCGTGTATTTGAAGTAGGACACCTGCAGCATCACCGACACCGCTTCCACCACGATCACGCCGCCCATGATGAACAGCACCAGTTCCTGGCGGATGATGATCGCCACCGCGCCCAGCGCCGCGCCCAGTGCCAGCGCGCCGACGTCGCCCATGAACACTTCCGCCGGATAAGCGTTGAACCACAGGAAGGCCAGCCCGGCGCCGGATATCGCCGCACAGAAGACGGCCAGCTCACCCGCGCCAGGAATCGAGGGTTCGCCCAGATATTTCGAGAATTCGGCGTGGCCCGCGACGTAGGCGAAGACCGCAAGCGCTGCGGACACCATCACCGTTGGCATGATGGCCAGGCCGTCCAGGCCATCCGTCAGATTCACCGCATTGCTGCTGCCGACGATGACCAGATAGACCAGCACGATGAATCCCACCATGCCCAGCGGCAACACCAGATGTTTGAAGAACGGCACGATCAATTCGGTGTGTGCGGGCAATGTCGCATGCGACCACAGGAAGATTCCGACCGAAAGCGCGATGAGCGACTGCCAGAACATTTTCGCTTTGGCAGACAAGCCGTCCGGGTTGCGGTGCACCACTTTGCGATAGTCGTCGACCCAGCCGATGGCGCCGACGCCCAGCGTGGTGAGCAGCACGACCCATACATATGCGTTGTGCAGATCCCCCCACAACAAGGTAGTGATGGCGACCGAGGCAAGAATGAGCGCACCGCCCATGGTCGGCGTTCCTGCCTTGACCAGATGCGTTTGCGGCCCATCCGTACGCACGGATTGGCCGATCTTCATCGCGGTCAGCTTGCGGATCATCCACGGCCCGAGCATGAAGGAGATAAATAGCGCCGTCATGGCCGCCATCACCGCCCGCAGCGTAATGTAGTTGAACACGCTGAACGTGCGCACGTCCTGTGCCAGCCATTGCGCTAATGCGAGCAGCATGGTTCCCCCTTTTGCAGTGCAAGATGTTGCACCACCCGTTCCATCTTCATAAATCGCGAGCCTTTCACCAGCACGGTGGTCTGTGCATCCAATTCTTTATCCAGAGCGGCACAAAGCGCCTCGATGCCGGCGAAATGCCGCGCGCCCGCGCCAAATTCGCGAACCGCCTCTTCGCTCAATACCCCCAGGGCCAACAGTTGCTGGATGCCGAGTTCGCGTGCCGCGATGCCGATCTCCCGGTGGAACTTTGCGGCGTTTTCCCCGAGCTCCCCCATATCGCCCAGGACCAGGATGCGTTTTCCTGATGCATGGGCCAGCACTTCGATCGCGGCATGCACGGAGGCAGGATTCGCGTTATAGGTATCGTCGATCAGCATTGCGCCCTGCATGGCCTGTTTGCGCTGCAAACGCCCGGCCACTCCGCCGAATTTCCCAAGGGCTTCGGCGATTTTGGTCAGCGGCACTTTCAGCGCCAGCGCGGCTGACGCGGCGGCCAATGCATTGCGTGCGTTATGTTCTCCCGGCACCTGCAACGTGACGCGCAATTCGCCTGCCGGGGTGCGCGCATGCAAGCTCCCGCCGTAGCCGCTTGCCGTCCATTCGCCCTGGATCACTGCCGGATGTTCCAGCGCAAAATCGAGCACGCTGTGTTTCCCGGCAAGAGTGCGCCACAGCGGCGCGTATACGTCGTCGGCATTGATCACTGCCGTACCGGCATCGGCCAGGCCTGCGAATATTTCTCCCTTTGCGCGCGCCACACCTTCCACCGAACCGAGGCCTTGCAGATGCGCGCCGGCCGCATTGTTGACGACCGCCACATCGGGTATCGCGATGCGCGTGAGGTAATCGATCTCTTTCGGATGGTTCATGCCCATCTCGATCACCGCGTAGCGGTGATTCGCCCGCAATTTAAGCAGCGTGAGCGGCATGCCGATATCGTTGTTGAAATTGCCCTGGGTTGCCAGCACACTTTCTTCGCTGCCTGTATAGCCACGCAAAATCGCCGCCAGCATCTCTTTCACCGTGGTTTTTCCGTTGCTGCCGGTGATGGCAACGAGAGGGATGTCGAACTGTTTCCGCCAGTGTGCGGCGAGCCGACCGAGAGCCAGGCGCGTGTCGTCCACTACCAGGATTGGGGATTGAGGATCGAGGATGGCCCGAATTTGCTCGTAGCCTTGCGCGTTAACCATCGCTCCCACTGCACCGTTCTTCAGCGCATCGGCCACAAACTTCGCACCGTCGAAATTCTCTCCCTTGAGCGCGATGAACAGATCGCCCTGCACGATCGTGCGCGTATCGGTGGATACGGCGGCAAAACGCACATCCGCACCCATGCGCTGCGCATGTATTGCCCGGGCAGCTTGCGAGAGCAGCATCATAGCCAACGCTCCTCGGGTGTCCACATGCTCAGCGCGCGATGCGCGATCTCGCTGTCGGAAAACGGCTTGCGCTCTCCCCTGATCTCCTGGTAGTCCTCGTGTCCCTTGCCCGCAAGCAGTACGGTGTCGTTGAGCTGCGCCTTACCGATGGCGAACGCGACTGCCTTGGCGCGGTCTTCGATCACCTGAAAGTCTCCCTGCATGCCCGCGATGATGGCATTGATGATCTCGTGCGGATCCTCGTTGCGCGGATTGTCGTTGGTAACGATGCGCACGTCGGCGAATTTCGATGCCACCGTTCCCATCATCGGGCGCTTGCCGCGGTCCCGGTCGCCTCCGCAGCCGAAGACGCAAATGACTCTGCCGCCCGCCGGTTCGGTCACCTCGCGCAATGTGTTCAATACTTTTTCCAGGGCATCCGGCGTATGGGCGTAGTCCACCACGACGGTGGGCGTGTCCTTGCCTCCCAGAGTCTGCATTCGTCCCGCCACGGCTTTTTGCGATCCGAGTTCGCGTACCGCATCGTCGATATCGACTTCGCTGACCAGCAGCACCGCCAGCGCACCCAGCAGATTGGATGCGTTGAAGCGGCCGAGCAGTTTGCTTTGCATTGCCGCCGCACCCCAGCTGGTATGTAACTGGAGCGTCAGCCCCTGCGCATCCATCTGCGTGAGCGTGCCGTATACCATGCGAATGCCCAGACGTTCCGCGAGATCCAGCGACTCACGGGTCAGCCCGTATCCGACCACTTCCACGGGCTTGTCCTGGAGCTGCCCGGCCAATTCGGCTCCAAAGGCATCATCCAGATTGAGCACGGCATGCTTGAGGTTCTCCCAGTCGAACAGGCGGCGCTTCGCCGCGGCATAGCTTTGCATGTCTCCGTGGAAGTCCAGATGGTCGCGGGTCAGATTGGTGAGCAACGCGAGATCGAAGTTCACGCCATTTACGCGCCCCTGCGCCAGTGCGTGCGAGGACACTTCCATCGCGACCGTCTTCGCGTCCTGGCGCTCATACTCTGCCAGAAGGGCATGCACGATCAGCGCGTCCGGCGTGGTGTTCGCGGTTGCCTGCAATGCCCCGGGAAATCCGTTGCCCAGAGTGCCCAGCACCGCACCTTTGCGACCCAGGGCCGTATATGCCCTGGCCAGCCAATGACTGATGGATGTCTTGCCGTTGGTGCCGGTAACGCCGACCATCCACAGTTTCCGCGACGGATGCCCATAGACACGGTCCGCGATCAGCCCCGCCCGATGGCGCAGGTCGTGCACCGCCAGGTTGGGCACGTGCCACTCGCTGTTCCATGTGAATTCCTGCGCCTCCCAGATCACCGCGTTCGCGCCCCGCTCAATGGCTTGCGCGATGAAGTTGCGTCCATCCGCCTGCATGCCGCGATAGGCGACAAAGGTATCGCCTTGTTGCACGGAGCGGCTGTCGGAGGTCAGTCGCGTGATACTTATCCCGAGCGCATCCAGGTCGTCGATGCGAAAGTTTGTCCTGGGCATGATCGAAGTAGCGCTCATACTTCCTCCGGGACCAAATCTGCAGGAGTCGGCTTCATCACGTTATCCAAAGGCGCGTCGTTCGGCACACCGAGCATGCGCAAAGCTGCTCCCATTACATTGCTGAATACCGGTGCAGCCACCTGGCCTCCGTAGTAATCCCTTCCGCTGGGCTCATTGACCATCACCGCGACGATCAAGCGCGGAGCGGATGCCGGCGCCAGGCCAACGAACGACGCCACATACCGGTCGACATACTTTCCATTCTCAAGCTTGTGTGCCGTGCCTGTCTTGCCAGCCACGCGGTAGCCGGTAATCTGCGCCAGAGGAGCGGTTCCGCCCGGCTTGACCACCATCTCCAGCATGTTGCGCACTTCCTGCGCAGTGACATCCGAAAACACTTTGACGCCGACAGTTGGTGTTTCTTGTTTGAGCAGGGTGATCGATTTCAATTCGCCGTTGTTGGCGAACACCGTATATGCGCGTGCTAACTGCAAAAGATTCACCGAGATGCCGTTTCCGTACGACATGGTCGCCTGCTCGATGGGGCGCCAGGTTTTGTAATCCCGCAACTTGCCATCGGCCTCACCGGGAAATTCACTCCCGGTCTGCGATCCAAAGCCGCTCTCGCTAAATCCGCGCCACAAGGTTTCGGGCGGCAAACTTAGCGCAATCTTTGCAGTGCCGACATTGCTGGATTTCTGGATGACCTGCGCCACCGTCAACGAACGTTCGGGGTGCGTATCGTGGATCGTGCGTCCGTTTACGGTTAACACGCCCCCTTCTGTATTGATGACCGTCCCGGGTTTGATCTTTCCCGCATCCAGTGCCGTTGCAATAGTGAACGGCTTCATGGTGGAACCCGGCTCGTACTCATCGGTGACCGCGTGGTTGCGGAGGACCGATACATTCGGCTTGTCACGATTGTTGGGATTGTATGAAGGCCAGTTTGCCAGCGCCAACACCTCGCCAGTCCTGGCATCCAGAACAACGATAGAGCCACTCCTGGCTTTGCTTTTTTCAACTGCCTGTTTGATCTCGCGATAAGCCAGTGACTGTATCTTGCTGTCGATACTCAGCGTGACGTCGCCGCCGGCCTTGGGTGCCCGCAAACTTGCCACGTCTTCCACGATGTAACCCCGCCGGTCTTTGATGACTTGCTGGCTGCCCGCTTTGCCGCCGAGGCGCCCCTGCAGCGCAAGTTCGATGCCTTCCTGCCCGTTGTCATCCACGTCGGTAAAGCCGATAAGATGCGATGTAACTTCGCCTCCCGGGTAATAGCGGCGGTATTCGCGCTGCAACGAAACTCCCGGTATCTCCAGTTTGACCACCTTTGCCGCCTGCTCCGGCGGCAATTGGCGCTTGAGATATACGAACTCGCGCGATGTGTCGGCGAGCTTGCTTTTCATCTCCTGGGGCGAAATGCCGACAATCTGTGCAAGTTGGCCTATCTGAGCCGGGGATACTTCGACATCGCTCGGGCTTGCCCAAACAGACTCCACCGGCGTGCTCACTGCCAGCGGCTCGCCGTTACGATCCGTGATCATGCCCCGATGTGCGTGGATTTCCACAACGCGCCCATAGCGTGCATCGCCTTTTTGTTGCAAAAATCCGTTATGGATTCCTTGCAAGTAGACCGCCCGAACCAGCAAGGATGTCAGGCCCGCCAGCAGCAGCACAAACAGGACACGCGATCGCCACGCAGGCAATGCGATCTGTCCGGAGGTCTGTATGGTCGTCGTCGCGTAATTCATGGTTGCGTCATTACGCCGGTATCGGAACGGATATAGCGAATCTGCCCGGACTGCGGCATATGCATCTGCAACTGACTGGCGGCGAGTTTTTCCACGCGCGCGGGCATCGCCAACGTACCTTGCTCCAGCTGCAACTGCCCCCACTCCACATCCATCTGCTGCGCCCTGTCCTTTTCCTTCTGCAATTCGACAAACAATTTGCGTGCCTTGTGTTGGGAGGTCACTACTCCTAACGCGCACGCTATGACAAGGCAAAGCAGCAGGATGTTCAGCCTAGCCACCCAACCGCTCCGCTATTCTCAATACCGCACTGCGCGCACGCGGATTCGCCGCCACTTCCGCTTCCGATGCGCGGATGGGCTTGCCCACCACGCGCACTTTGCCTTGCGGCACTTCGGCAGCACGGATCGGTACTCCCTTGGGCAATTTGTCGCCCTCGGCCATTTCACGCATGAAGCGCTTGACCATGCGGTCCTCCAGCGAATGAAAACTGATCACCGCCATACGTCCGCCGGCTTTCAGGTGATCCACACACTGCGGCAACACGCTCTCGAGTTCTTCGAGCTCGCGGTTGATATAAATCCGTACAGCCTGAAAGGTGCGCGTAGCCGGATTTTTGCCGGGCTCGCGCGTGTGTACACACTGCGCGACGATGTCGCTGAGCTGTTTCGTGGTGAGGATTTCCCGTTCCTGGCGCGCAGCAACAATCGCCCTTGCAATCTGCCTAGCAAACCGTTCTTCGCCGTAATCACGTATCACCTCCGCGAGTTCACCCTCTTCTGCCGCAGCCAGCCACTCTGCAGCTGTCTCCCCCCTGCTGGTATCCATGCGCATGTCCAGCGGCGCATCGAAGCGAAAACTGAAACCGCGCTGCTCATCGTCCAGTTGCGGCGACGACACACCCAGATCCAGCAACACGCCATCTACCCTGTCGATGCCGAGCCTGCCAAGTGCCGCACCCATATGCTCGAATCCGCTGTGTTCCAGCCGGAAGCGCTCATCACTGATCGCGCGTCCCGCCGCTACCGCAGCGGGATCTTTATCCAGCGCGATCAACCTGCCGCGCGCGCCCAGCTTTTCCAATATCAAACGGCTGTGTCCGCCCCGCCCGAACGTGCCATCCACATAGATTCCGTCCGCCTTCACCTGCAATGCTTCAACTGCTTCGTTCAACAGGACGGTCGCGTGAGCCATACCCTGGCTCACAAAGTAAACCCTTCCAGTTCGGGCGGCAGGTTGTCCGAGGTGAAACCCGTCATCTTCTCGTTCTGCGCCTGCCAGCGCGCCTCGTCCCACAACTCGAATTTATTGCCCTGCCCAACCAGCATCACATGCTTGTCCAGCACCGCGAACGAACGCAGCGTGGGCGACACCAGCACGCGACCTGCAGCATCCATCACCGAATCCTCTGCATGACCCACCAAAAAGCGTTGCAGTGCGCGAATGCGCGGATCGAAAGCAGACAGCTTCATCAGCTTTTCGCGTATGGGCTGCCATTCGGGTTGCGGATAGACCAACAGACAACCGTCGGCATCGGCAGTCAGCACAAGCTGGCCCGCACAATGCGCAAGCAGCATGTCGCGATACCGCGCCGGTATCGCGAGCCTGCCCTTGCTGTCCAGATTAAGTTGTGTCGCTCCCTGAAACATCCCGATTTCCCACCTTTACCCACTTTTTACCACTTACAGCCACTATATTGAAAAACAATGGGGCGGTCAAGGCGGAAAACAGGATTTTTCTTTACGGGACAAGGAGTTAGCGCACTTAGTTAATGCAAAACAAATATGCTTATAAAGCAATGGATTGCGCAAGTAAGCTAAAGTTGTTTGTGATGGAGTGCGGGATATTTGGGCGATTTGCCCTGATTTCGGGCCTCAAATTTATCGAAGCCCAACTGGACTACAAAAGCAGGTGAAGCCAGCCGGTAAGCCGGGTTCTGTCGTGGACAGTCATTCCTCTAGGCGTTTCGTTACCTTACGCTCAAGCAACCTACCCGCTGGCGACGCGAGCCACGTCATAGCCAGCCTATTTGGTCTTGCTCCGGATGGGGTTTACCCTGCCACTGATGTTGCCATCAGCGCGGTGAGCTCTTACCTCGCCATTTCAACCTTACCTGCGCTTCCCCAATCATCACAGTGGCTTTCGCCCCTGCTCTTCCTGGGTGACTTTGCCGCCCTTGCGGGAGGCGAAGTCAACACATCGGCGGTATATTTTCTGTGGCACTTTCCATCGCCTCACGGCGTCCGGTCGTTAACCGGCATCCTGCTCTGCGGAGCCCGGACTTTCCTCTGCACAGCATCAGTGTGCAGCGACTGTCTAGCCAGCTTCGGAACAGAGTCTATCACGAAGCGATAGGCAGGATTATTTGGCTTTGTCCTGTAAGGCCTGCCCGGTCTTCTCCAGCGCTTTGCCACTCTTTTCCAGCGTCTCGCTGCCCAACTGTTTGGCACGGTCAACCAGCGATTCTTTTGCAAACGGGTTGGAGAGCAGCGGCCTTTCACGGCCTATATTGACGCCCAATGCCATCCCTATGAGTACACCGATCACCAAACCGACCAGCATGATCTTAAGTTGTTTCATCTATGCGATCCTCCTATTGGTTGCCGATATTTGCTACAACGATGAACCCTTCCTCATCCTTCGACCACTTGCATGCTCACGCCGAGGCCTTTCCATTGCTTCATCTCTTCCAGAAGTGCAGCTTCAGTGAGCGGATTCTGCACCAGCCAGCCCGGGGCCAGGACCAAGTGGAATTTGGTGCCGCTGAAACGCCCCTGCATGGCAGGCAGCTCGACATCTCCCCGATTGCGATAGATAAGTGCCGCAAGACGCAAAGCCATCACCTCGGCCAATTTTTCCTGCGTGTCCAGCTTGCCGCGCAACTTTTCCAGGCCGCCCCGATGCGCCAGTGCCAACAGACTCAAGTGGCTTTGTTCGGTTTTCGAAAAGCCCGGCATGTCGGCGTTGGCCAGGATATACGCAGTGTGCTTGTGGTAACCGCTATGCGCGACGCTGATGCCGATCTCATGCAGGTTCGCCGCCCAGTTGAGCAGGTGCGACTCTTCTTCGCCCAACTGACCTTCCAGGAATTGCTTCGCCAGGAAATCCGCAAGGTGCGCGACTCGCGTTGCCTGGCGCACATCGACATGATAGCGGCGCATGAACTGCTGCATGGTGACTTCGCGCATGTCATTGTGATGGAAGCGACCGAGCAGGTCGTAGAGCAGACCTTCGCGCAAGGCGCCTAGCGCCGGCTGCATATGATCGATGCCAAGCTCGCAAAAGGCCGCGTACATGATGGCGTAACCGCCGGCCAGCACCGGGATGCGGTCCGGCTTCAGTCCTGGCAAATCGAGTTTGTTTACGTCGCCCGCCTTGAGCAATTGGACCCGCAGCTGCTCCAACCCGTCGAGCGTGAGGCCGCCCGAGCTATAGCCGTTTTGCTCGAGTATGTCGCATAACACCCTCGCACTGCCCGAGGAACCGAACGCAACGTTCCAGTGACCTTTGGAAAATTCGGATGCGATGGCCTGCACTTCGCTGCGAGCAGCCAGTTCGGCCTGTTTGAGGTTGGACTTGTTGATCTTGCCGTCGGGGAAAAATCGCACGCTGTAGCTGACGCAGCCCATGTACAGGCTTTCAAGCTTGAGAGGCTGCAGGCCATTACCGATGATGAATTCGGTGGATCCGCCGCCGATGTCCATCACCAGCCGCTTGCCCGCCGTTTGCGGCAGGGTGCGCGCCACGCCCAGGTAGATGAGGCGTGCTTCCTCGCGCCCGGCGATGACGTCGATGGGAAAGCCGAGCGCCGCCTCCGCCTGTTGCAGGAATTCGGGCGCGTTCTTGGCGACGCGCAAGGAATTGGTACCCACCGCACGTACCGCCTCGCGCGGCAGACCGCGTAACCGCTCGCCAAATTTCTGCAGGCAGGAAAGCGCGCGTTGTTGCGCCGGCTTGTCGAGGCGCTTGTCTTCCGTTATGCCGGCAGCCAGGCGCACGGCCTCGCGCAAGCCGTCCAGCATGTACAGCTGGTCATTCTCGACGCGGGCGATTTGCAGGCGAAAACTGTTTGAACCGAGGTCGACTGCGGCAAGGATTGGTTGTTGCACAGGCGTTTATTCGAGAACTTCGCGTTCGATCTCTTCCACGGTCACATGACGCACATCGCGCCCTTTGACCATGTACACCACATATTCCGACATGTTCTTGGCATGGTCGCCGATGCGCTCGATGGCCTTGGCCACGAACAGGATCTCCAGCGAAGTGGAGATCGTGCGGGGATCTTCCATCATGAAAGTGATCAGATAGCGCATGATGGCACGGAACTCTTCGTCCACCAGCTCATCCTGCCGCACGACCTGGGCGGCAGTGGAAAGATCCAGGCGCGCAAACGCATCCAGCGATTTGCGCAACATGTCTAGCGCAATATCGGAAGCATGCTTGATCTCGTTGTAACGGGGCAGGTGCAAACGTTCCTTCTGGGACAGCAACTTCGCCATGCGCGCGATCTTCTCCGCTTCGTCGCCGATGCGCTCCAGATCGGTGATGGTCTTGATCACGGTCGTGATCATGCGCAGATCACCCGCCGCAGGCTGGCGACGAACCAGAATGCGGTTGCAGCTTTCATCGATCTCCACTTCCATCGCGTTCACGCGATGATCGTCCTCAATCACGCGATTCATCAAACCCACATCGCCGGAAAGCAGAGACTCGACCGCCAGACGAATCTGGCTTTCCACCATGCCGCCCATCTGCAACACCCGGGCGCGAACCGCTTCCAGCTCCGCGTCGAATTGTTTCGAGGTATGTTCGCTACCGACCATGATTATTCCTTAAATATTGCTGCAAATGACGGATGCTACGGCTATCCCGTTAAGGTTTTGTTACGCCGCCTCAGGCGGTGAGCGTCTTGACTCCATCCGCCGTGCCAAGCAGCAACACATCCGCCCCGCGCCGCGCGAACAATCCATTGGTCACCACGCCGGCCAATTGGTTCAATGCGGTTTCCAGCTCCACCGGGTTCATGATCTGCAGATTGTGGACATCCAGGATGACATTCCCGTTATCGGTGGTAAAGCCTTCGCGCAACTGCGGCTGGCCGCCCAGTTTCACCAGCTCGCGTGCAACGTAGCTGCGCGCCATGGGAATCACCTCGACGGGCAGCGGGAACTTGCCCAGCACGTCCACCAGCTTGGAAGCATCGCACACGCAAATGAACTTCTTGCTGGCCGCCGCCACGATCTTCTCCCGTGTAAGCGCTCCGCCACCGCCCTTGAGCATGTGCATGTGCTTTGTGATCTCGTCCGCACCGTCCACATATACCGGCAGCTCGCCGGCCTCGTTCAGTGACAGCACTTCGATGCCGTGTCCTTGCAGCCGTTTGGTGGAGGCCTCCGAACTGGCGACTGCCCCGCGTATCCTGTTTTTGATCTTGGCCAGTTCGTCGATGAAGAAATTGGCCGTGGAACCCGTGCCCACCCCCACAATGCAATCGTTCGGTACGTAAGCGACCGCTGCCTGGGCCACCGCGCGTTTCAAATCATCCTGTGTCAATGCCATCGTTTATCCTGGTTCGCAAATATCGGTAATATTGTTTCGTGCGGGGATTATTGCAGGAATTCGCTAAATTAGGAACCATCCCGAGTCTTTCCATCAAACTCTTTCCAAACGGGCGGTTTGCCTTTAGGATGCGTCTGCCGTGGGGGTGTAGCTCAGTTGGGAGAGCGTCTGGTTCGCAATCAGAAGGTCGTCAGTTCGATCCTGATCACCTCCACCAGTTCAAGACTTCTTTTTCGCCGATACCCGGATTGTCGCGTCAAAAGCTTTCCCGACAGCGTGAAGTTGTTGCGCAACTTTCATTTCTTCACCTTCTCCGGCACAGGATTGTGCCAGCTGCCATCTGCCGCAATCAGCTCATCGGCCTGTTTCGGCCCCCAGCCGCCGGGCTTGTAGGGGTGAATCCGGTGATGCGCATCGAGAACCGGATCGACCACTGCCCAAGCGGCCTCAACCGCATCCTCACGCGTAAAGAGCGCACCGTCGCCGGACATGGCATCGCTCAGCAGCCGTTCGTAGGGCAGTTCCGCTCCCGGATGCTCATCCAGCAAAAATAGCTCGCGCTGGTCGCCAACGAATTCCTTGCCTGTGCGTTTGACCCGTGCGGCCAGCGCGACAGCGGAGTCGGGAGAAAGACGGAAGCGCAAATAATTGGCTCGCCCGCCTGCCGGGTCCGAATCGTCGAACAGTCTTTGCGGAGGCGGCTTGAGCTCAACCAGCACCTCGGCTGCAGTCGTCGCCAGACATTTGCCGGAACGCAAATACCACGGCACCCCCGCCCAGCGCCAGGAATCGATGAACAGGCGCAGGGCGCAGAACGTCTCGACTTCCGAGTCTTTCGCCACGCCCGGCTCCTTGCGATAACCAGTGTACTGGCCGCGCACCACGTCGTCGGGCACCAGGGGGCGCATGGCCTGGAACACCTTGGCCTTCTCGTTGTGGACGGCACCAAAGCCCTGGTACGCAGGGGGCTCCATGGCCAGCAACGCGACGATCTGGAACAAGTGGTTCTGGATGACATCGCGCAGGCAACCGGCACTTTCGTAAAACGCGCCGCGGCCTTTCACGCCGAAATCCTCGGACAGCGTGACCTGCACGCTCGCCACGCAGTCGCGATTCCAGATCGGCTCAAGGAAGGAATTGGCAAAACGGAAATAGAGGATATTCATGATCGCCTCCTTCCCGAGATAATGGTCGATGCGGAAGATCGAGTCCTCCTCGAACACCGACAGCGCGATGCGATTCAGCTCGCGCGCCGAGGCCAAGTCGCGTCCGAACGGCTTTTCCACAATGACGCGCGCCTGATCGGCCAGTCCCGATGCACCGAGGTTTTTGATGACGGTGGCGAACAGCGCGGGCGGGATGGCGAGGTAATGCGCCGGACGCCGGGCACCACCCAGCTTTTGTTTGAGCATGCCGAACGTCTCCGGATCGTTGTAATTTCCGGACACATATTGGAGTTTCGAAAAAAGATGATCGAGCGCGGCCCGATCATCGATCTTGCCGGCTTGCCTGATGCTGTCCCTCACCCGTTTGCGCAGTTGCCCCAGGGTCAACTTCGAGGAGGCGACGCCCACCACGGGCACATTGAGAACGCCGCGCCTGGCCATCGCATACAGCGCCGGAAAGATCATCTTGTGTGCGAGATCACCGGTCACACCGAAGATCACCAATGCATCGGCCGGGGTCGTGCGGCTATGTTTGCTGCCCATGTCATCACCTGTTTTTCTTCTCGTCATGATCGCCTGACTGCTTGCCGTCAACTTGGTTCAATATCGGTACTATGCATCATGGAACCGGTATGTGACTTCAATGATGCTCTCTTTCCTGAGGAATGCCTGTTCGGCTACTTTCAACCCGGATTGTCCATTGAAAAAACCACATCATTCCGGCCCTTCGATAAACTCAGGACAGGCTGACCTTCGATCAGGCCGGAATCCAGCTTGATCAATAGTTCCGCGTAGCAGGCAAAGTCGTCCCACTGCGTGGGGTTTAGTTAATCAACTGGATACCGGCCTTCGCCGGTATGACGGCCCGATGGACTATCTGGGTTCAACCCGGCATTCCCCTGAATTCTTTTTCATCTTCATTTGGTGGGGGCTTTTTTTCGAATTTCTCGTTCTGCCTGTAGCCAATCCTGATCCGCATGACCATCGCTGTAGCCATGATGTTCATAGAGCTCATAGGCTCTTGTGGCGATCTGCATCCGCAGAGTGGCCGGCATCCCGGCAATTCCCGCCGGGCGGCGCCAGTTGATGAGCACGACCTTCACCACTTCGTTCACGACCAGGCACGAGACCGCCGCGTAGCCAAAGATCGCCAGCGCCTCCCACCAAGGCACGGGCGCGAGACCCGGAAGGCCGACGAACATCAGGGAAGTGCCGATGAGCGTTTCTGCGACGACTGCAGCCACAACCAGCTTGCTCGGCATCGTCATCCAGAACCAGCGGCGCTCGCGCGCTGAAACGATGGAGAGCGCTGCAAAGTAGAGCAGCGTCAGGAAACTGAAAGTGTAGAGTCCACTTTCATCACTGCCCAAGCCGAAACGCGACCAGCCGAACCACAGGGCAAGAAGCGCTTCGGCGACCATCAAGGTGCCCAGCACAGCTGGCAACGACAATGAGGTAACCGATCGAGATGATGGCATCGAGGTTGTAGTGGTTGGTGGCGTAGGGCTTGCCGTCGGCGGCAGTTATCCTGAATTTCCGGATAACTGAATCGTCGCCCAGTTCACCGCTGGAAAAGATGTTCTTCAGGTGCTCGCTGACCGTGCGCACATCCACCGCAAACAGCTCTGCCATCAGCTTCCGCGTCAGCCAGACGGTTTGGTCTTCATAACGCGCCTCGATGCTCTGCTCACCGGCCGGAGCGGTGAAGATCAGAAATTCGGCGGTGCTATTGCGAATCAGCTTACTGTTGCTATCAGTCATGGTGCTGCTCGTGTTTTTGCGAGGATATTAAATAGCCTCATTTGTTACCTTGGTTTGCGTCAGGATTTTGTCGCATTCCAAAATGACATATTCAGGAATGGTGTCAAATTTCGCGGGATCAAGCTGACTAATGAATTCATTCTCGATGTGGTAGGTTTCATTGATGAACTTTTGAATCACGGAATTTTTGACATCAAGCCCAAGCAGGCGAAAAACCTGAAGTTTTTCATACCCATTTGCACAAGAGTCATACAACGATCTCAGGCTGTTGATGTCAGCGATTTGATTCAAAAGATCAGGGTATGAAAAATCAACCAAAGGGGCCGCTATGGATGTCCCGGTGTCTTGCTGCCCCATTGGCGGAATTGCCGGATATCGTCCAGCGAGAGATCGTAGCCGGTCAGGTGCAGCAGGCTATAGAGCAGTGCCGAATCGTGTCCGGCCGAGAGGACGAAGCGGTCGCGGTTGAACCAATGCGAATTGCGCGGGTTGAACCTGAGCCAGCGTGTCCACAGCATGTAGGCCATCGGGGCTGCGCCGAGCGGCAAACCAGGATGTCCGCTGTCTGCCTTCTGCACCATGTCCACCGACAGGAAGCGCAGGGTGTTGATGCATTGCTGATCGAGTTTGCCGAGCATGGTTGTCTCCTGGGTGAACCTGAATCCTGCAGGTGCGATGCAACTGCCCCTTCGATACGCCAGCTATACGGGCTACTGGTAGAACTACTAGCCACTCGACTAAGCAGGCAAACAACGCCAACCAAGTCGCTGGTTATCAGGGCGAACGGCTACCTCAGCTATCGGGTGATCCACTCCGTTCGTGCCGAGTGCCTTGCGCAGCATGGTGTATCGAGGCGTGAACGGAGTGCCAGCTGAGGTTTCAAGAATGAACACACCCGCGCCAGCCCTGTGCTATCCCTTTTACGTCTTCTGCGACAGTTTCTGTCTTCGAATCATTTCTGCCACAGAATATGGTTCTCTTCGAGCGGGATCGCCACGCCATCGCGCTTCGGCATGAGTCGCGCCGTATAGTCCGACGCCGTGCGAACCGCGGAGACGCTGGCGCGATAGACATAGCCGCTGATCGCGCCCACCAGTTCGCGCACGCGCTGCATCTCCACACGCTCCGGGGTGGTGCCGTCCTTGCCTTCGGCGTAGAGCTCGACCCGCACCGCGTCCGGATCGAAGCCGTCGAGATACATCTGCACTTCAAACACGTGCTGCTCGCCGACAGTCTCGATCTTGACTTCGCCGAAACGCAGCGCGTTCCATTTTTGCCCGAGCGCCCGCCGCCAATCGACCATCTGCGCACCGAACGCACCTTTGTCTGCGCTTCGCTCGCGGTAGGCTTCCGCAGCCGGGAGATAGTGTTGTTCGGTGTATTCGCGCACGGTGCGGTTGGTGGAGAATCTGGGCGTCAGTTGCGCCATGCTTTCCCGCATGCGGTTCACCCAGGCGACGGGTATTCCCTGGTCATCGCGCGAGTAGAACTCCGGGACCACTTCGCGCTCAAGCAGGTCATAGAGTTGCCCGGCTTCGTGCGCGTTCCAGTCCGGGTCATCGCCGTGTTCCTGGCCGTCGCCCAATGCCCAGCCCACTTCCGGCGTGTAGGCTTCCGCCCACCAGCCGTCCAGCTCGGACAGATTGATGCCCCCGTTGACCAGCACCTTCATCCCGCTGGTGCCGCATGCTTCCCACGGACGCAGGGGCGTATTGATCCAGACGTCGACTCCCTGCACCAGATACTCGCTCAAGAGCATGTTGTAGTCGCTCAGGAAGATCACATGGCGGCGCGCCTCGGGACGCCGGATGAATTGTATCCACTGCCGGATGAGGGCCTAGCCTGCACGATCCTCCGGATGCGCTTTGCCCGCGATGATGAGTTGTACCGGGCGTTGCGGATTGCTCAACAGGCGCAGCAGCCGCTCCGGATCGTGCAACAGCATGTTGGGACGCTTGTAGGCGGCGAAGCGGCGCGCAAAGCCCAGGGTCAGCACATTGGGATCGAAAAACAGTTTCGCCTCCGCCACCTCTGCCGGGGTTGAGCCGGAGGTCGCCAGTTGCATGGACAGGTGCTCGCGCACGTACTCCACAAAAGACTGGCTGGCGGCAATGCGGAACTTCCAGAGCCTGGCATCGGAAACACGGCGCATGTTTTCCCCGGTGATCTCGGCCGTCCCCATCCAGCGCTCTTTGCCGCACGCCTCGGTCCACAGTTCATCCGCTTCTGCGGAGTCCCAGGTCGGCATGTGGACGCCGTTGGTGATGTGCCCCACCGGGACTTCCGTATGCGGATAGTTCGGAAACAGGGGCTGGAACAGATGTCGGCTTACCCGGCCGTGCAAGCTGCTCACGCCGTTCACCGCACCGCTGCCGCGTATCGCCAGATAGGCCATGTTGAACGGTTCGGCCGGATCGTCCGGATTCTGGCGGCCCAGCGCCAGCAGGTCGCGAAGTTCGATACCCAGTCTCCTGGCGTAACCCCCGAGATATTGCTCGATGAGGGCCGGTGCAAAACGATCGAATCCCGCCTCTACTGCCGTGTGAGTGGTGAACAGGTTGCCGGCCCGGGTCACGGCCAGTGCCACGTCAAAAGGTCGACCGGATTCCTGCATGTAGTCCCGCGCCCGTTCCAGCACCGCGAAGGCCGCATGCCCTTCGTTCAGGTGGCAGACTTCCGGTTGCAGGCCAAGGGCACGCAGCAAACGCCACCCGCCTATTCCCAGCACCAGCTCTTGCTTGAGCCGCAACTCCGGCCCGCCACCGTACAGTTCGCTGGTGATACCGCGATGCGCCGGATAATTCGCGATGTCATTGCTGTCGAGCAGGTAAAGCTTCACGCCGCCTACCTGGACTTGCCACGTACGCAGCCAGACCGAATAACCGGGCAATGGAACCTCCAGTCGCAACCACTCCCCATCCGGCTTGCGCAAAGGCGTGATCGGCAATTGTCCCGGGTCGTTATACGGATAGAGCGCCTGTTGCTGTCCATCTCGGTCGATCACCTGGCGAAAATAACCTTGCTGGTAGAGCAGCCCCACGCCGATCACCGGCACACCCAGATCGCTGGCAGCCTTGAGCTGATCGCCCGCCACATTGCCGAGACCGCCGGAATAGATGGGCAACGCTTCGCTCAACATGAATTCCATGCTGAAATACGCGACACAGTTCAATGGCGATTCTGGATGTGCCTGCTGAAACCACGCAGGTGCGTCCTCCACCCGCTTCTTCGACTGCACGAGCGCATCGATCTTTTTGCGGAAAGCCGGATCGGCGAGCGCGTTGCGCAGTTTTTCGCGCGAGACGGTCTGCAGCACATCGCACGGCTGGTGCGTCAGGTCCCACAGCACCGGGTCCAGCTCCCGCCACACTTCGTCGGTGGCATGACTCCAGGACCAGCGCATATCCAGGGCCAGATCGACCAGGGATTCGTATCCCTCGACATCAGAGGGAAGAAGGTCGTAGAGCGGATGAGTGACTGACGCTGCCTCGTTCATGGATTTTCCTTCAGCACATATTTCCTGTCATGCAAAGCTGGACGCCCAATATCCTGTCAATCCGTTGATCAGGCGTCGATTTGATTCGTCTTTGCCATCGACTTGCCTGTGCTGCGCAGCGATTCTGGACAATCCAGCCGTTCGGTAACGTGATTTTGTAACTTGTCATCCCGTGTATCAAGTTTCGGTCAATTCGCGGACTCCATCGCGGCCAGATATTCGCCCCGCTGTGCCGCGCCGTTCAACCTGGCCCGTTTCAGCAATGCCAGCTGGGCCGCGGCGACGTTCTCCGGCTTTCCCTGCCAGACCTGCAGCACCGGCTCTTGCAGGGCACGGCCGTAGGAAAACGAGAGCAGCCACGGCGTGCCGGGGAAGCCGGCATTCATGGCATTGAGGTTCGCCGTCGCCTCCTCCGGACCCAGACCGCCGGACAGAAAATTGATGCTCGGCACCGCCGCAGGAACGGTGCGCCTGAATACGCGCAGTGTCGCCGCGGCAATCTCTGCGGCACCGGCCCGCAGCGGATAATCCTTGCCCGGCAGCACCATGTTGGGCTTGAGTATCATATGTTCCAGCACGACATGATGGCGATGCAGTGCATGGAAGATTTCCTTGTGCACCGCCTCGGTCACTTCGGCACAACGTTCCATGCTGTGATTTCCGTCGATCAGCACTTCCGGCTCGACGATGGGAACGATGCCCTGTTCCTGGCAAACCGCCGCGTAGCGCGCAAGCATTTCGGCATTGGCCGAGATGCCCAGCGTCGAGGGGTTGCGTTCACCGATCGAGTAAACCTCGCGCCACTTGGCAAAACGCGCGCCCTGGGTCTTGTGGTCACGCAAGCGTTCCGCCAGTCCGTCCAGCCCGTATGTGATGAGATCGCCGGGCGACAGCGCCAGCGGCCCTTTGCCTTTGTCCACTTTGATGCCGGGTACGATACCGCGTCGCGCTAGCACTGCCGGCAACGGCGTGCCATCGTTGGCGGACTGCGCTAGTGTGTCCTCGAATTCGATCACGCCGCTGATATAACTCTCGATGCCGGGGGCGGTGAACAGCAGGGTGCGATAAGCGCGGCAATTCTCCGCACTCGCTTCCACCCCGATGGCGGCAAAACGCTTGGCGATGGTGGGCTGACTTTCGTCTGCCGCGAGTATGCCTTTGCCGCGTTGAACCATCTGTTCAATGGTGGCTTGAAGTTCGTCTGTGATGGTCATGGTCGTCTCTCGCCTTTCAGCAAAGTTGTTCAAATACGATCGGCGGATTTCCTGTCATCCGGTTCGCCGGTGAAGTACAGTCTCATTCTTTTTCCATCGCCCTGATCCGCGCCCGCAGTGCTTCGACTTCATCCAGCAACTGGAAGGCCAGCGCCACGCCCGCAAGATTGACCCCCAGATCGCGCTGCAGGCGCAGGGACACCGTTGCACGATGCATGTGGATTCCGGTGAACCGCCAGCTGGCAGGTTCGCGCCCGGCCGGCGCAAGGACGCCTTCTTCGATCAGTTCGATGATGTATTCCGCGTGCACTGCACATGCCCGGCAAATATCGGCCAGCGTCAATCCGGTTTGTTCTTCCAGGATGATCCCGCTCAGTTGCGGCAACATTTCATCGTTGTCCATACTCATACTCCCAGCTTGCTGCGCGGGTTGAAGGATTTGAACTGCCCGGCCATGCTGCGGTAAATCTCTTTGGCCGCTTCATCGTCGGCAGGCGGCAGGGCGATCTTCAGCACAGCGTAGAAATCGCTCGGCGTGCTCGACGGAATGCCGCGGCCCTTGAGTCTCAGTTTGTTTCCTGCGGCGGCACCGGCCGGGATCTTGATCTCGACGACGCCGCCCGGAGTGGGCACATTCAAGGCCGCGCCCAAAGCCGCCTCCCAGGGCGAAACCGGCAGGTCGAGATACACATCGTGTTTCTCGACGCGATAGAAAGGGTGCGGACGGAACTCGATTTCCAGGAACAGGTCGCCGGACTTGCCAAGCCCCTGACCCGGCGCGCCCTGCCCGGCCAGGCGAATATGCTGCCCGGCGCGGATGCCGCGCGGTATGGTCACGTTGAGCTTGCGTTCGCGCATCGCCACACGCCCCTGCGCGTCGACTTCGGGGACTTGCAATGTGATGGTGCGGACTGCGCCGATGTAGGCATCCTCCAGATCGATCAGCACTCTGGCGTGATGGTCTTCGCCTTTGGTATGGGCTTGCGCGCGGTGCCCACTCCCCGTGCCAAAACCTCGCCCGTACAGCGATTCAAAAAAGTCGCTGAATTGCGCCGCGTCGCCGCCGGTGAAGCCTCCGCCGGAAAATTCAAAGCCGGTATTCCAGTCGGGGGGCGGACGGAAATCCTGGCCCGCTTTCCAATCAGCGCCCAGCTTGTCGTAGGCTGCGCGCTTTTCGGGATCCTTGAGTACTTCATTCGCTTCGCCGACTTCCTTGAAGCGTGCCTCGGCATCGGGTTCCTTGCTCACATCCGGGTGATATTTGCGTGCCAGCAGACGATAGGCGCGCTTGATCTCTTCCTGGGTGGCGTCTCGCGCAACCCCCATGATCTTGTAATAGTCCTTGTATTCCATGGCTATATTGTTCCCGCTCGAATCCGGAGATGACGCAATGATTGCCAATTTGCCTGGCACAGGCTCTACAGACAATATATGACTCAACGCAATGCTTGCCAAGCTACGGCAAATTCACTTTGACTGTATGTGCGCAGACGCACAGTATGCAGTGTTTGCAAAGTAGTAAATGTATGACATGGCGCTTGGCGTCTTGCCGTTTGTGTTATTGCCAAAGGGATTCAATCTTGATTCGAGGAGGCTATATGCTGGTGACATTCTCAACCGATAACTATCCCAACATCACCATGTTTGGGGACGACGCGCTGGCCATGCTCAAAATGATGGGTCACAGTGCCACCGTGCCCGGCTCCATCCGGGCGGAAGATGTTTCGCATGCGCTGGACCTGTTGACGAGCTCCATGGCCGCGGACAAGGCACTTCCGAAAGTTGCCGCCAAAAATGACGAAGAACCGGTGGTGAGTACAGCCCATCGCGGGATGCCCCTGGTCGAACTGCTGACTGCGGCAGTCCACGCGAATGACTATGTGATGTGGAATGAATCTACGTTCATCAAGTAAAGAGGCGCACCATGAAAAAAATGGAACAGCTGGAACTGGATGCCCACCGCAAGGAGATCGCTGCCGACATGCGCGGCTTGCTTGAAAAATATCGTGCGATATTCGGCTGGGATATTCCGGAGATCGATCAGGGAAGCGCGGACAAGCTGATTTTGGCGGCGATGCACAAGGCTCTGGATGACATTTCCATGTAATTGACAATTTGCATCAACAATAGCTCCGCTGGAAATTGGCGACGCGTGCGCCTACACTGTAGCGAGGTTGACCAGAGGGAGCAAGAATGGAAGACAAGACTGCCATATCCAATTGCGGCGTAGTCGTCTCGGTGCGCGGCAGTGTGGTCGATATGCGGTTCGACGACCGTTTACCACCGATCTATTCACTCCTGCATGCCGGATCGGACAACCAGATCTCCATCGAGGTTCTTTCCCAGCTCGATGCGCACCGCGTGCGCGGAATAGCACTGACACCCACGCAAGGCTTGGCTCGCGGAACGGTCATAAAAGACACGGGCGGGCCGCTGAAAGCACCCGTCGGCAAGGCGATCCTCTCTCGCATGTTCGACGTGTTCGGCAACGTCATCGACCGCCAACCGTCACCCTCCGGCATCGAATGGCGCAGCGTGCACAACGCTCCGCCCTCCCTGGCGCGGCGCTCCACCAAATCCGAGATTTTCGAGACCGGCATCAAGGTCATCGATGTGCTGTCTCCGCTGGAGCGCGGCGGCAAAGCCGGACTGTTCGGCGGCGCCGGTGTGGGCAAGACCGTGTTGCTCACCGAGATGATCCACAACATGATCGGGCATCAGGAAGGCGTAAGTATTTTTTGTGGTATCGGCGAACGCTGCCGCGAGGGCGAAGAGCTCTATCGTGACATGAAAGATGCGGGTGTCCTGCCGAACATGGTGATGGTCTTCGGCCAGATGAATGAGCCGCCGGGCAGCCGTTTTCGCGTGGGTCACGCCGCCCTGACGATGGCGGAATATTTTCGCGACGACGAACACCGAGATGTATTACTGCTGGTCGATAATATTTTCCGCTTCATCCAGGCCGGCATGGAAGTCTCCGGTTTGATGGGGCAGATGCCGTCGCGCCTCGGCTATCAGCCCACCATGGGCACCGAGCTTTCGCAACTGGAAGAGCGCATCGCCAATACCGACACCGGAGCCATCACCTCGATACAGGCGGTGTACGTGCCCGCGGACGATTTCACCGACCCGGCGGCGGTGCATGTGTTCTCGCATCTTTCTGCCTCCATCGTACTGTCGCGCAAGCGCGCGAGCGAAGGCTTGTTCCCGGCCATTGACCCGCTGCAATCCAGTTCCAAGATGGCCACTCCCGGTATCGTCGGCGAACGGCACTATGCTTTGGCGCAGGAGATCCGGCGCACACTGGCACAATATTCCGATCTCAAGGACATCATCGCGATGCTCGGTCTGGAGCAACTTTCGCCGGAGGATCGCAAGGTCGTCGGGCGCGCGCGCCGCCTGGAACGTTTTCTGACCCAGCCGTTTTTCACGACCGAACAATTCACCGGATTCAAAGGCAAGCTCGTCAGCCTCGAAGACTCGCTGGACGGCTGCGAACGTATTCTGCGGGATGAATTCATGGACTACCCGGAGAGTGCCCTGTACATGATCGGGAACATCGAGGAAGCAGTTGAGAAAAAGAAAAGCGAACCAAAGCCCAAAACCGAGGCCATACCGGAGGCAGAGCATGCAGCCATGCACACATGAAATTCAATAATTCACTAGCGCAAAATCCCGTCATTCCGGCGCAGGCCGGAATCCAGCTAAAAAACACTCCGCGAAGTGGACAAAACCTCGATAGTGTCCCGCGTTCGCGGGGATTGAGAATCAACTGGATTCCGGCCTGCGCCGGAATGAAGGACTCATGGAATATTTGGGATGAATCTTAAAATCCTCTTGCCCTACAAAGTCTTCGCCGAGAAAACCGGCGTGTCGCGCATCGTGGCGCGGTCCAGCGAAGGTTCGTTCGGGCTCCTGCCGCACCGGCTGGACTGCGTGGCGGCACTGGTGCCGGGAATCCTGGTTTTCGAGACCGAGGCGGAGGGTGAAATCTATATGGCCGTCGATGAAGGCGTGCTGGTCAAGTCCGGACAGGATGTACTGGTCTCGGTGCGCAATGCGATCGGGGGAACGGACTTGAGCAAACTGCACGAGGCTGTGGATCAGGAGTTCCTGAATCTGGACGATCAGGAAAAGAAGGTGCGTTCGGTGCTGGCAAAACTGGAAAGCGGGTTCATACGGCGTTTTGCGGAGTTTCATCATGAGTGATGAACATAATGACAAGCCCGTGGCGGACGAGAACAAGTTCGGCCGGCGGGTGGGTGAGATGGCGGCGCTCAAACTCAAGGCGCAACGTCACACCACGCAAACCGTCTGGACCGGCCTGGGCATGATGGGGCTGGTGGGATGGTCGGTGGCGGTTCCCACGCTGCTCGGGGCGGCGCTTGGAATCTGGATCGACAAGCACTATCCGGGCAGCCATTCCTGGACGCTCGCGCTGCTGGTCATCGGTTTGTGTCTCGGCTGCTTCAATGCATGGCACTGGGTGGACAGGGAAGACAAAGAAATCCACAGGAAGGAAGATGACCATGACTGACGCTTTGAACTTGATCCCTTCCTTGGTCTCGGGCCTCTTGCTCGGCGCATTCTTTTTCGGAGGACTGTGGTGGACCGTACGCAAGGGTGTCAAATCGGAGCGGGTGGCGCTCTGGTTCTTCGGCAGCATGCTGTTGCGCACCAGCGTCGTCATGCTAGGCTTCTATTTGCTGCTGGGTGACAGCTGGCAGCGCATGCTGGCCGGTTTGTTCGGATTCTTCATCGCACGGCTGATCGTGACACGACTCACCCGCGAGGCCGAACAACCCAGGCCATTGGCACAGGAGGGAGATCGTGCACCTTAGTCCAGACGAAATCATTTTCTGGCGATACGGCGTGTTCAAGCTCAACGCCACGATTCTTTATACATGGGGATTGATGTGTGTGCTCGTGATCGGCTCGATATTGGTGACGCGCAGACTTTCCATGGATTTGCAGCGCACCCGCTGGCAGAATCTGCTGGAGATCATCGTCAGCGGTATCGAAAAGCAGATTGGGGAGGTGGGCTTGCGCGAGCCACGCAAGTACCTGGGATTTCTCGGGACCCTGTTTCTGTTTGTCGGCACCGCCAGCCTGTTCACCGTCATTCCGGGCTATGAGCCGCCGACCGGCTCACTCTCGACCACGGCAGCGCTCGCGTTCTGCGTATTTGTGGCGGTACCCTTTTTCGGCATCGAGGCCGGCGGACTGGGTGAATATCTCGGAGACTATCTGAAGCCGACCTTCATCATGTTGCCGTTCAATATCATCAGCGAATTCTCGCGCACCCTGGCGCTGGCCGTGCGCCTGTTCGGCAACATGATGAGCGGAACGATGATTCTCGCCATCCTGCTGACTATCACGCCTTACCTGTTGCCCATCGCCATGAGCGTGCTCGGCCTGCTGACCGGCATGGTGCAGGCCTACATCTTCAGCATACTGGCGACGGTTTATATCGCGGCTGCCACGCGTACCGGCAAACCCAGACCCGGATCGGATGCAGCACATGCAAAATGAACGCTTACAACGAAAGGAAGATCCATGGATAGCATGACTATTGTCGCAGTTGCATCGATCATCACTGCCGGCCTGACGATTGCGATAGGCAGCATAGGGCCCGCACTCGGCGAAGGCCGTGCCGTCGCCACCGCATTGACCTCGCTGGCACAACAGCCCGACGCCTCGGCGACCATTACGCGCACCCTGTTTGTCGGTCTGGCCATGGTCGAGTCGATCGCGATCTACTGTTTCGTAGTCTCGATGATTCTGCTTTTCGCCAATCCGTTCTGGAATCACGTGATTGCACAAACAGCCGGAAAGTAACCCATGTTGATCGACTGGTTCACCGTCGTCGCGCAAGTCGTCAACTTCCTCATTCTGGTGTGGTTGTTGAAGCGCTTCCTGTACAGGCCCATTCTCGATGCGATCGATGCGCGCGAGAAGAAGATCGCCCAGGAGTTGTCGGATGCCGACCTGAAGAAGACCGAGGCCCGGAAAGAACGCGACGAGTTTCAGCGCAAGAATGAAGAGTTTGACCGGCAACGTGCCGCGCTCATGAACAAGGTAACGCTGGAGGCGCAAACCGAACGTCAGCGACTTCTTGACAATGCCCGGAAGGCAGCCGACACCTTAAGTGCCAAGCGGCATGATGCACTGATCAGCGATGCGCACAACCTTAATCAGGCACTCGCTCAACGCACCCGCCAGGAAGTATTCGCCATTGCGCGCAAGGCGCTGGCTGACCTGGCCGCCACGAGCCTGGAAGAACGCATGGTCGGGGTATTCATTCGCCGTTTGCATGAACTGGATGAACAGTCGAAAAAGAACCTCGGTGAAGCATTCAGGTCAGCCTCGGCTCCTGCGCTCTTGCGTAGTGCGTTTGACTTGCCCGAGACGCAGCGCGCGGCGATACAAAATGCGCTCAATGAAACCTTCTCGGCGAACCCTTCGGCTGAGCCCAGGACGGGCATCGCCATACATTTCGAGACGGCACCGGAGCTGATCAGCGGCATCGAGTTGACTGCGAATGGACAAAAAGTTGCGTGGAGCATTTCTGATTATCTGGCGGCGCTGGGCAAAAGCATCGACGAACTCCTGAGAGAGAGGGACAAGGCAACAGCCGATGCCCAAGCCAAAGCCGAGTCCAACCTGGCAACGAAGATCGGCAAACGTGCCTACGAGCTTTACGAGGCGCAGGGCCGAAAAGACGGGCAAGCAGTCCAGAACTGGGATGCAGCGGAGCGCGAGATCAGGAACGGAATTCCCGGCTCAAGCAAAGTCGAAGTCAAGCCCGAAGCCAAGCCTGATACGGAGGCCAAAAGTAAATCCGGATCTGATGCGGTAACAGAACCTGCCGTCGAAGCAGAGCCAAAGCTCGCGACTAAAGCCGGACCCGACGACGCGTCGAAGAGTACCTGAGCGTGAAACCCGACAGCCTGCAAAATGTTCTCGACAATGTACTGGCTGAAATAGGCCGGGCGCGGGAAGCATACACGCCGCGACTTGCTCCGCGGGAAGTCGGCACCATCACCAGCATTGCCACCGGCATTGCCATGGTCTCCGGCCTGCCCGGCGTGAGCTTCGAAGAAGTGCTGAAGTTTCCCGGCGATATCTATGGTATCGCTTTCAACGTCGATGAAAAGGAGATCGGCGTCGTGCTGCTTGGCGATTATGCTCATCTGCAAGCCGGCGATGAGGTAGAGCGCAGGGGACATGTGGTGGACGTGCCGGTGGGAGACGGACTGATCGGTCGCATCATCAATCCCATGGGGCATCCATTGGACGGCAATGGGCCCGTGGCTTCCAGTGCACGCTTGCCGGTCGAACGCCCGTCAGCCCCTATCATGGACCGCGCGCCGGTCACCGTGCCGCTGCAGACCGGAATCAAGGTCATCGACGCACTGATTCCCGTCGGTCACGGCCAGCGCGAGCTGATTCTCGGCGACCGGCAGACCGGCAAGACCGCGATCGCGCTGGACACGATACTCAATCAGCGCGGGCAGAACGTGCTGTGCGTGTATTGCGCCATCGGCCAACGCGCATCCGGCGTGGCCAAGGTGATCGCCGCCTTGCGCGAAAACGGCGCGCTCGAATACACCGTCGTGGTGGTGACAGAGGGCAACGATCCGCCCGGGCTTGCCTATATCGCGCCCTATGCCGCGACCAGCATCGCGGAATATTTCATGGAACAGGGTCGCGACATGCTGGTGGTTTACGACGACCTCACGCATCATGCGCGCGCCTATCGCGAGCTGTCGCTGCTGTTGCGTCGGCCGCCCGGCCGCGAAGCATTCCCGGGCGACATTTTCTACATCCACTCGCGCCTGCTGGAACGCGCGACCCACTTGCTCGAGGAACTCGGCGGCGGCTCGCTGACCGCGCTGCCCATCATCGAGACCGAAGCGCAGGATATTTCCGCTTACATTCCGACCAACCTGATCTCCATCACCGACGGGCAGATCTATTTGTCGCCTTCCCTGTTCGAATTGGGCGTGCTGCCCGCGGTCGATGTCGGCAAATCCGTTTCGCGGGTGGGAGGCAAGGCGCAACGTGCGGCCTACCGCGCCGTTGCAGGCGACCTTAAACTTGCCTACGCCCAGTTCGAGGAACTGGAAACCTTTGCCAAATTCGGCGCCCGTCTGGACGAAAATACGCGCCAGATCATCGAGCACGGGCGGCGCATCCGCGCCTGCCTCAAGCAATCCGAATTTGCACCCGTGCCGGTGCCCGCGCAAATCGCCGTGTTGCTGGCCTTGACCGCCAAGCTTTTCGACAACGTGCCGCTGGACAAGATGAAGGACGCGGAACAGGCCGTGCACAAGGCCGCCGCCGCGATCCCGGAGGAAATCAGCATACGGCTGGACACGGCCGACAAGTTGAGCGATGAGGATCGCAAGCAGATCATCGAGCTCGCCAGTCGGGCCCTCGCACCATTTCAGTCCAAACCCGAACCCGAAAAGAAAAAGCAATTAGCCACAGACGACACAGAGACCACAGAGAAAACGGCGGGGATACGATGACGTACCGAAAATATTTCACAAAAGCATTTCGATCTATGGAAGAGCTCGAAAAATGGAGAGAAGCATCATCTCTCTCTGTGTACACCGTGTTCTCTGTGGCTAAAATCGGCTTTAACGACAAACAATCATGAGCGAATCCGCCGCCAGCCTGCGCCACAAGATCGCCAGCGCCGGCGATCTGGAATCAGTTGTGCGCACTATGAAGGCCATGGCGGCGTCGAACATCGGACAATATGAGAACTCGGTGCGCTCGCTGGGCGATTACTACCGGACCGTGCAACTGGGCCTGGCCGCCTGCCTGCATCAGGATCAACGGCCTGCCAGCTCTGCGCAAAAGACGCATCAGGACAGCGATGCCGTCGGTGTGATCGTGTTTGGATCCGACCAGGGACTGGTTGGCCAATTCAACGAAGTGATGGTCGAGTTTGTCATCGAGACGCTGGAACAATTGCCGGGTAAGAAGACGGTCTGGTCTGTGGGTGAACGCATTCAATCCCGCCTTGAGGAAACCAGGTTCCCGCCGTCAGCCGGGTTCACCTTGCCGAATTCCCTCAGCGCCATCACACCGCTGGTCGGGCAGATACTGGTTGAAATGGAAGCCCGCCGTGAAAAGGACGATATCTCCCGGGTTTATGTATTTCATAACCAGCCCGGATCCGGGTCGATCTACACACCGGTGAGTCAGCGGCTGCTGCCGCTGGATTCGGTGTGGCGGCGCGATCTGGCGGCGATCAAATGGCCGACAGGTAATTTGCCGGAAGTCATGGGCGAGGGTGTACGAACATTGCGGGCATTGGTACGCGAATATCTTTTTGTTTCCCTTTTCAGCGCCTGTGCCGAATCGCTCGCCAGCGAAAATGCCAGCCGTCTCGCCGCGATGCAGCGCGCGGAAAAGAATATCGACGAATTGCTGGAAGATTTGAACCGGACGTTTCACCGCCTGCGCCAGCGCGGAATCGACGAGGAATTGTTCGACGTCATTTCCGGTTTTGAAGCACTGACTGTGCCCCAGCCGCAAGTCACGCAACCGTATAATTCGAAAGGACTGCCATGAAAATCAAATCCGGCGATTACCGCGTGCGCGAAGGCGACAAGGTCAGATTAAAAAAATGGCCGACGCTGGTGAAGCCTGTTTATCGTTCAAAAGAGCAATATCAGGAGATGCTGGCGGAGCACGTTGATGAGCTGAGCAAACTGCAGCAACTGCAGTACGCTTCCGATCGCTACGCATTTCTGCTGATCTTTCAGGCCATGGATGCGGCAGGCAAGGATGGCGCCATAAAGCATGTGATGTCGGGTATCAATCCTCAGGGCTGCCAGGTGTTCAGTTTCAAGCACCCCAGCGCGCAGGAACTGGACCATGATTTTCTGTGGCGGACCACCCAGGCGCTGCCGGAACGCGGGCGCATCGGCATCTTCAACCGATCCTATTACGAGGAAGTTCTGATCGTTCGGGTGCATCCCGAGATTTTGCGCGCCCAGAATATTCCGGATGAGCTTCTGAATACAAAGACGATCTGGCAGGAGCGCTACCGCTCCATCGTGGATCTGGAGCAACATCTCCACCGCAACGGCACGCGCATCATCAAATTCTTCCTGCATCTTTCAAAGGAGGAACAGCGCAAACGCTTTCTCGCACGTATCGACGACCCGAACAAAAACTGGAAGTTCAGCCCTGCCGATATCGAGGAGAGGAAATACTGGGATCAGTACATGCTGGCATATGAGGCGTGCCTCAGTGCGACGAGCACAAAAGAGGCGCCCTGGTATGTCGTCCCGGCCGACGACAAGGAGAACGCACGACTGATCATTTCCCGGATCATTCTCGACACGTTCAGGATGCTCAAGATGGCATACCCGAAATCCGGTGGAGAACATCAGCACGAATTGGAGTCCATTCGCCGACACTTGATCAAGGAAGGAAATGCCGGGAAATAGAGTCCCGTCGCTGCGGAATATGCGCCGCCCATTGCGCTCAATTGAATGCTGATGGGGCGACTACCGTGCCTTTCATTGATGTTTGAACATGGTCCCCGGTTATATGTGTGTTAGTGAACTGAGCAACGTCGCGAAAACGGAAACAATGCACTGCATGAGCCGCTGTTTGTCTTGTGCTTAAAGGAACACCGGCCCGGGCAGACGACCGTTGAACTCGATGCGACCCAACTCCAGGAGTGACGCGATGAAAAAAGATGAGATAAGGAAAATACTGCAGCAAGATATTGAAAATTTTCGGTCAAAAGCCCAGTACTACGATACGCTGCATCTGTTCGAGGCGGCAAAATATGCCGATAATCTTGCCTCGAATATTGAGCTGGCGCTCACGACCATGCCTTCCGGTGGTGACCAGAAGATTTACTAATCAAAGATGCGGTGTAACTGGAATTCACATTAAACAAGCAGACTGTCTCTTATGCCTATGCCGTGATGACAACAGCGTATGAAACCCTGCTGAGCCACTGGTTGACGCTGCACGGTCTGTTCGTGATGCTGGGGCTGTCCATTTATGTCGCCACCTCGCATACGCTGCATTTGCGCCGCCATCCTTCGGCCTCTATCGCCTGGGTCGTGGCGCTT
>DAIDAJ010000087.1 GCA_027310665.1 Sideroxydans sp.
CATCAAGCCGTCCGCCCTGGCCATGGACATCAACACCCCGCTGCTTTGCGAGCCGGTGGAACTGGCGATGTATCCCGCGGCATCGCGCGACAGCTGCACACGCACGAACTCGGTACGCCCGGGACGGAATTTCACCGGGTGTGCAAGCCGTGCAGTCACGGTACGCCGATAAAGACGCGTGTTGCCCATCATCTGGCGCAAAGCCGGGGCAACGAACTCTTCAAAACAGACCATGCTGGAAACCGGATTGCCGGGCAAGCCAAACACAGACGTCTTATCGGCCCTGCCAAATGCAAGCGGATGCCCCGGCTTGATCGCCACGCGCCAGAACTTCATCTGTACACCCAGCGCTTCCAGTGTGGGACGCACATAATCATGTACGCCAACCGATGTGCCGCCGGAGACCAGCAATACGTCGAACTGCAAACCCTCCTGCAGGTAGCGGCGCAATTCAGCGGGCTCATCGCGCGCGATGCCTAGCAACACCGGCTCGATGCCGAGCGCCTGCACTTGCCCCATCAGGGCATAGGTATTGGATTCGGGGATCTTGTTCGGATCGACCGGATCGTGCATGCCCTCCAGCTCGTCACCCGTGGAAAGGATGGCCACGCTCGGGCGGCGATACACCGCAAACTGCGCCGCCTTCACCGTCGCCAGCACACCGATCACCCCCGGCGTGATCTCGGTACCCGCCGTCAGCACCACCTCACCGTTCTTCATGCTCTCACCGCGCGGCCGTACATCGTTGCCGGGCTTCACTGTCTTGTCTATCTGTACATCGCCTGCCCGCAGTGCCTGAGTGTCTTCAACACGGATCACCGCATCCGCACCTCGCGGCATCGGCGCGCCGGTCATGATGCGTGCGCACTGCCCGGCCTGCACGGTCTTGGTCGGCATATTACCTGCCTTGATATCTTCGATGATCGCAAGCGACGCCGGCACACTCGCCACATCTACACTGCGCACGGCAAAGCCGTCCATCGCCGACACATCGTAAGGCGGCAGGTCGCGATTGGCGCTGACGGCTGCGGCCAACACGCGCCCCAGCGACTGCTCCAGCCTCACGGTCTCGCCCGCTGATAGCGGAACTGATTCGAGTATGAGGCTCAGCGCCTCGCTTGCACGTAAATGTTCCATTACTTCTTCACCTCATTCATCGCGATCGCCACATCCTGCGGCGTATCCAGATCAAAAAAACTGCGCAGCTGCGGATCGACCGCCAACATCTGCTCCTCGTTCACATAGCACACCGACAATCTTTCCAGCAGCGCGCGCGGGCTGTGCTTGCCTTCTCCGTTTAGGATGCCTTCTGCCACATCCCTGCAACTCGTCGCATAGAACGCTGCGAGCGGTTGCGGAATGCCGCGCACCAGAGGAACCACTGCCTGATGGCCCGCACGCCGCCCCGCAAGATACTCGATCACCGCCGGCTTGATGAAGGGCATGTCGCAGGCCACGGCAAATATCCATGGTGTGGCCGCACTTTTCATCCCCGCCGCCAACCCGGCCAGCGGCCCACTGGCCGTGTGTTCATCGCGCACCTGCGGCACATCCACTCCAGTACGCAGTTGCCGCACGCTGACGATCACCTTGGGGAAAACGGAGTGCATAGTCATCGTGACACTTTCCAGCAGCGTCTTCCCATCCAGCATCAATTCCGCCTTGTCCCGCCCCATGCGACTTGAGTCGCCACCCGCCAGGATCAGCGCCGTGCAATCCATTATCTTCATAAGAACAATCCGTTCGTGGTGAGCTTGTCGAACCATGAACGACTCTTCGACATAGCCTTGAGTCCTGCGCCTGATCGAAGGGTCTGAGCGAACGGCCATTTGCCCCACAAACAATTTGCCACTTTCATTTAGCCCGTTTCAGAATGAAATCGACGATACCACTCACATCCTCAAGCGCAAAGTGCGGCAATTGCGGATAGACCTCGTCCATATCGGTGACGATGGCGATCAACCCGTCTGCGATGGCGCAACGCGGAGGCTGTTCACAGGCACGGCGCAGCACCTCGATCTTCGCTCCCGGCGCGTGCGAAAAGCCCTCCGCCAGCACCACATCCGCCTCGCCCAGAAAACGTTGCGCCAATTGTTCCGGCTCGCGCTCCTCCTTGGCATCCGCCACCAGTTGCAGTGCATCGCGCGTGAGCAACATACTCATCACCGCCCCGGCATCCTTGTAGCGGTAACTGTCCTTGCCCGGCGTATCCAGTTCCACCTTGTGATGGGCGTGCTTGATCGTCGCGACTTTCAAGCCGCGAGTGCACAGTTCACGAATGAGCTTTTCCACCAGCGTGGTTTTACCAGAACCGGAATGCCCGACGATTGAAATGACTGTCATTGTTTGCAAGAGCTTGGATTCAGTTGTTGGATTCGATAAACGTTGTTACTCGATTCAATATGTCTGACCGCCTTTAACCAAGCGGACCACAGGGGGCGCGAAGGAAAGAGTCTTTTGCCAAACCCTAGTTACAGTTGGTATATACCGTGCCATTCACATCCCTGCTAGTGCAATTTATATTGTTGCTGACAGGCGGATGTGTAGGTTGCTGCATAATTAACTCCTCCATCGAAGGGCGCGAGGGTTGTATCGTTATCGTTGGTTGTGTTTGGTGCGAGGGTGCGTGCTCAGCAAGAGCGGTCATCTGGATGACTTGATTATAGAGTCTTCTTAACTCCTTCTGCATCGACGAGATAGCCTGTTTTTGTGTACCGCATTTAATAACGAACTCAACATAACGGTCATTTTCAGCCATCACTTCTTCATTAAATGCATCCGGGTTTTTGCTATACCGTGCCGCTTCTACAGAGGGGTCGGCATGTAATTGCGCCTCGCTTATAAAGTGGGTCCGTTCCTTTTCGCAGTAATGCGTACTAGCCAAGGCTGGCGCGGAGACAACAGATACAAAACTCAAAACAACCAGTAACTTAATTAAGTTTTTCACGATAAATCCCCTTTGATCTTTCAGTGGGAGTGCTTTGGCACAAAATGCACTATCCCTATCCATTTTTCAGCTAAGCCCATTCAAGTTCTCCAGTGGTATTGACCGACCTTAGTGTGGACAGTACGTCATACTTGAAAATACCATATCCCAATACCTCGCTGATTCGGACGACCTTCGTTTCGGTCTCGACCAGTTTCATGTTTTTTTTCACAAACTCTGGTCGGATAGCAAAGTTATACCCGTCTCGGAAAGCAACACTGGGATAAAAAATTGCATCTATCTGTGTCTCTAGATTTTTGTCATTCAACAACAGGTCTGAAATGGACGCTGTTATTTTGTAATCTGTTTTGGTGCTTGCTCGCTGAATGAATTCATCGGCAAAAAACGCATCAACCAATGCCCGAAGATTACCGTTCGGCTCATCGAGAATCTGACTATATGGCTGTGAAGCTTCTGGTTTAGCACTACCAAGACGTGTCTGACCTGTCCTCCGGAAGAAGTCAAGTTCACCAATGGGGACAACAATTAAATTTTCGGTCAGTTTGTAGATGGCGATACTGATACAGTCGTCCAACTCTGCATTGACCTCGGAGAGTGCTATATTCTCCTCGGGTGAGAAGTAGCCAATGGATTGTTGAGGATGATGGCAACGTCCGTAGTCAGTAACTTCTTCCGCCTTGCGTGGCCCAAGCTTATCTGCGGACGAAAGCCATGATTCACGAGCACAGGACACAAGCTTGCGTACCCGACATAGCTTTAACTCATTGGATAATTTATAGGTCTGATTGAGGTGATACTTCTCATATAGACCAGATATTGCTGATTTAACCAAAGGGAGACGCCAACGCTGCTTTGCTCCGCCGCGTAACTGTTCGATGATTTTCAGTGCGTCTTCTTTAATTGGCTCGAACTCGGCTAAACCCAACTCATCGACTGTATGCAAATGACCAGAGCTATCGTTGCTCATGCCATGCCTTTCTCAAGGTTCATACCTTGCCATTAGAATACACCCAGAGCACCTGAACGTCTGTTTTTGAAAACCTCATCAGTGACCGGTTGAATTCGCAGCCAATAGCAAACTTATAGATCACTGCCGACTTCTTGGTTGCTCCATCTTCTCCTTGCACTCCGAAGACAATTCACTCTCATGTTTCTTGAGGCATCGAATGATTCTGCCTTGTCCGGGCTTTATGTCACTGCAAAGCTTTTCTTCATCTGCCTTGCATGCCTGGACAAAGTCCTGGAACTTTTCTTTCTTTATTTGTATGTTTTCCTTGCAGGCAGGCGACAGTTCATTTGAATGTTGCTTGAGGCATTGCGCCAAACGCCCTTGCCCTGGCTGCACGCCCTTGCAAAAGTTGGCGACATCGTCTGCACAGGGCTTTGCATTCGGTTCTGCCCAAGCCGAGGACACCATGGATAAACAAAATGCGGCTGCAAGCGTAGCCATCTTCCAGTTTTTCATTTGCCAACTCCTTTTGTCTGATTTTAAAAACAACCGAAAACTGCCATGCCAGCCGCCCTTATCCTTCAGCGATTCCGGATTCAGGAACCCTCACCGGCGATCATTAGGGGTGCGGTGTCACCCAGGAATCGCCTTGCGGCGTGATCTCTTTCTTCCAGATCGGCACGCGCTGTTTCAGCTCGTCTATCATCCAGCGGCAGGCTTCCAGCGCCGGCGCACGGTGCTCGGCTCCGGCCGCGATGAACACGATATTGTCGCCGCCTTTCACCGTGCCGATGCGATGCACGATGCGCGCATCCAGCAGGCCGAATTTCTCGATGGCCTCGCTGCGCAATGTGTTCATTTCCGATAACGCCATGATGCCGTAGGCATCGAAGCTGATCTCGGATACCTCGCGGCCTTCGGAGAAATCGCGGGCGCACCCGAGGAAGGTGGCGATGCCACCCATGCGTTTCGAGCTGGCTTGCAAGGCCCTGATCTCTTCGTCCTGGGAGAAGTCTGCTTCCTGAAGACGGACAGGGTCACTCATTTCACCCCCAACGTCATTCCGGCGCAGGCCGGAATCCAGGCAGTCAAATGAATTCCTGCGCAGCAGGACAATATTCTGCTTTGTCCGCTACGCGGATTTGTTTTTTTTGCTGGATTCCGGCCTGCGCCGGAATGACGGGTTTGCTGATTACTTGAACGCATCTCAACCTCCCGAAAACTTCGCCATAAAGGCGATCTCGTCGTTATCGTGCAGGACCAACTGCTTGTCGTGAACCTGTGTCTGATTGACGGCGATGAAGCTGACGATGCCGAACGCACTCGGGTGCTGGGCGCCGAGGTGCACGATGACCTCGTGCAAAGTCATCCCGGGCGTGAATTCGACTTGCGTCTCGCGCATCTGCACCCGGTCGGCGACGGGGCCAAAAAACAGTACCTTTATCATTTCGCTACACCGCGCTTCCACACGCCGCTCTTGCCGCCCCGCTTCTCTTCGAGTTGCACGCATTCGATGCGCATGCCGCGGTCGATCGCCTTGCACATGTCGTAGATGGTGAGCAGCGCGACGTTGGCCGCGCATAGCGCTTCCATCTCGACGCCGGTCTGGCCGACGCAACTGGCGGTGGTCATCACCCTGATTCCCACACAGCCTTCTGCATCCGGTTCAAGGATTTCGCTGAGCTCGACTTCCACGCCGCTCAGCGCGATGGAATGACACATCGGGATGATGTCCGGTGTGCGCTTGGCTGCCATCACGGCGCCGACATCCGCCACCGTCAGCACGTCACCTTTGGCGATCTGCCCAGTACGTATGCGCTCAAGCGTGGCGATCTGCATGCGCAGCACGCCGCTGGCGATCGCGACGCGCTGGGTGCTGGATTTTTCCGAAACATCCACCATGCGCGCGCGCCCTGCGTCGGAGAAATGGGTCAGCTTGTCCATTTATTGAGTCACTCTTTTTTCAAGTGCACGCGTCGCCTTCTCGCCGCACACACGACAGGAGGGATCCTTGCTCAAAGTACTGCGCAGTATATTCATGTCCAGAGCATTGACGGAAAGCAGTTTGCCGCTCAGACCGCGGTCTATTCCGATCAGCAGCTTGAGCGCTTCCGCCGCCTGCAATGTGCCGATGATGCCCACCAGCGGCGCAAAGACACCGGTCGTCGCACAGCGCAATTCTTCCGCCTCGCTGTCTTCCGGGAACAGGCAGTTGTAGCAGGGCGTGTCGTCGCGGCGGTAATCGAACACGGCGACCTGGCCGTGGAACTGGATGGCCGCACCCGATACCAGCGGCTTGCGTTGGGCCAGGCAAGCACGGTTGACCGCATAGCGTGTGTCGAAGTTGTCGCTGCAATCCAGCACGATATCGGCCTGTGCGACCAGTTCGTTCAATCGCGCTTCGTCGGCGCGGATCGGCAAGGCGACGCATTCGACTTCGGGATTGATCTCGTGCAGCGCAGTCTGCGCCGAAACGACCTTGGGCTGGCCGACCATTGCTGTGCGGTGGATGATCTGGCGCTGCAGGTTGCTGAAGTCCACCGTGTCGTGGTCGCACAAGGTGAGCCGTCCGACGCCGCTTGCAGCCAGATACAGCGCGGCGGGAGAACCCAGCCCGCCGACGCCGATGATGAGTGCATGGCCGCCCAGCAGACGCTGCTGGCCTTCGATACCGATCTCTTCCAGCAGGATGTGGCGGCTATAGCGCAGTAGCTGTTGATCGTTCATTTGTCGGAAAACCCTATCTGACCATTCACGCCATGAAGAACAGGCCGGTTTCCCGGCCCGTTCGCTACGCCAGTCACTTTCGCCAGATCAGGTGTTCTGCACCACGATCTTGGGGAAGGCCGCACTGTGGTCTTGCGCCATGTCGGCGACTTTGACCGCGACGCGCCGTGCGATCTGCTTGTAGACCTTGGCAAGCTTGCCATCGGGATCGGCCACTACCGTCGGCTTGCCGGAATCCGCCTGCTCCCGGCTGCGGATATCCAGCGGCAGTCCGCCGAGGAATTCCACCTTGTAATCTGCACACATCTTTTCGCCGCCGCCCGCGCCGAAGATATGCTCTTCGTGTCCGCACTTGGAGCAGATATGCGTGCTCATGTTCTCGACGATGCCGATGATCTTCACGTCCACCTTCTCGAACATCTTCAGGCCCTTTTTCGCATCCAGCAATGCGATATCCTGCGGAGTGGTGACGATCACCGCGCCGGTGACCGGCACTTTTTGCGCCAGGGTGAGCTGGATGTCGCCCGTGCCGGGAGGCAGGTCGATCACCAGGTAATCCAGATTGTCCCAATTCGTCTGGCGCAGCAACTGCTCCAGCGCCTGTGTCACCATGGGGCCGCGCCAGACCATCGGCGCATCCTCGCCTTCGATCATGAAG
Organism: Sideroxydans sp.; assembly: GCA_027310665.1. Lineage (GTDB taxonomy): Bacteria > Pseudomonadota > Gammaproteobacteria > Burkholderiales > Gallionellaceae > Sideroxyarcus. The sequence continues at coordinate 7,282 of DAIDAJ010000087.1, forward strand.
CCGATGGACATCGCCTGCAAGCCATGTCCCTCCATGGGCTCCATCGACTTGCCGTCCTTGGAAACGGGCCGCCCCGTGATGCCCAGCATCGTGGGTTGCGAAGGTCCGTAGATGTCGGCATCCAGGATACCGACACGGGCGCCTTCGGCAGCCAATGCCAGCGCCAGGTTCACCGCGGTGGTGCTTTTGCCTACTCCGCCTTTTCCGCTCGCCACGGCAATGATGTTCTTCACACCGTCCACCAGTTTCACGCCGCGCTGCACCGCATGCGGCACGACTTTGCTGCTGACGTTGACGCTGACCTTGCCGCTTCCCGGCAATGCGGATTTCAGATGCGCTTCGACCAGTTGCCTGATCTCGTCCCACACGCTCTTTGCAGGATAGCCGAGCAAGATATCCAGCGAGACATCGGATCCGTTGATCTTGATGTTCTTCACGGATTTGCTGCTGACGAAATCCTTTTTGGTGTTGGGATCAGTCAACCCCTTCAGTGCATTCTGTACGTCGGCTTCAGTAAAACTCATTGTCTGCTCCTGCGAATATTCGAGTGGATAATTCTATACCAGAGTGGCTCACCATAGCCCCGACTTGGGATGCGGTCAATCACCCGTTGGAGGCGGGCATGCGCTCACCCGGCTAAACCGTGCACGGGCGTGCCGGGAATGGTTACCGCGCTTTACAGCATGCCCCGCGCTGACTTACATTGCGCCCATGAAAATTCCGCTGATCCTTTCCGTCTTGCTACTGCTGGGCGCCTGTAGCACTCCCCCAAGCCGGGAATATGCCGCCTCGGATGACCAGATGAACGATCTGGTTATGTATACCGTGAGCCTGGCCGACACCCCCTATCGCTACGGTGGCAACTCGGCCAATGGCGGCTTTGATTGCAGCGGCTTTGTCGACCATGTCTACCGCCACTCGCTCGGCATAACCCTGCCGCGGACCAGCCGGGGAATCAGCCGCGTCGGCACGCCGGTCAGCGTAGACGAACTGAGTCCGGGCGATCTGGTGTTCTACAACACCCAGCATGCCGCCTACTCGCATGTGGGCATCTACGTCGGAGACGGCAAGTTCGTGCACTCGCCCAGGACCGGGGAGAGTGTGCGCACCGAACAGATGCAGATGCGCTATTGGAAAACGCGTTACAACGGTGCGCGGCGCATCCACCGCACGCTTCAGTAACGCGCGCGACGGATCTCTTCGGCCAGCTGGAACACCGACATCGCGTAGTAGTTGCTGTTGTTGTAGCGCATGATGACGTTGAAATTGCTGAACACCAGCCAGTATTCCTTGCCCGACTCTACCGTGAAATCCAGCAACCATGAAGGTGGCAGGTATCCGTCCTGCTTCTTTACCGGCACCACGCCTGCATCCTGCCAGGCAATGAACGGTCGCGACTCTCCGACTATGCCCAGGCGTTTTTCGTCCTCGATCTTGCACAAGATTGCCACCGGCTCGCCGCTGCGCCAGCCGTACTGCCTGAGGTAATTGGCTACGCTTCCAATGGCATCTTCCGGCTCGTTCATGATATCGGTCTTGCCGTTATGGTTGAAATCCACCGCATAACGGCGGTAGCTGCTGGGCATGAATTGCGGTATACCGAGTGCACCCGCGTAGGATGACTGGACAGACAAAAGATCGAATCCCTGTTCGCGCGCCAGCAACAGGTATTGCTCCAGTTCATCATGGAAGAAATCGGCCCGGCGCGGATAATCAAAGGTGAGTGTCGTCAACGCATCCAGCGCACGATATCGGCCCAGGTTGCGGCCAAACATCGTTTCCACCCCGAGAACACCGAGAATGATCTCCTGTGGAACGCCATACTGCTTTTCGGCACGCTTCAGGGCAGCCGAATATTTTTCCCAGAATTGCACACCATCACCGATGCGTTGCGGATTGATGAAGTTCGGGCGGTATTCCACCCAGGGCTTCAGGATCGCAGGCTTGGTGATGGAATCGATGGCGTCGGCGCGGAATTCGGCGAGCCTGAATGCCTGCTCCAGTTCTTCGCGCTTGAACTGGTGTTTGGCCACCATCTCGTCGATGAAAGCCGGGATACCTGGTAGATCTACCGCTTGCGCAGTGCAATGCATGAACAACAGGACTAGGAATAATCGTTTCTTCATGGCGCCTCAATGTCGCGAATCGGCTCATTCTACTCGACAGCACGGGCCGTCACTGTTAAATTTGGGCCCATACTCAACCTTGGAAAAGCAATATCACCGATATGGAAAAAGCAACCCAGCATCACCGCCTCATCATTCTCGGTTCCGGCCCTGCCGGTTATACCGCCGCCGTCTATGCCGCGCGCGCCAACCTTAAACCCGTGCTGATCACCGGCATGGCACAAGGCGGACAACTGATGACCACGACCGAAGTGGACAACTGGCCTGCCGACGTGAACGGCGTGCAGGGACCAGAACTGATGCAGCGCTTCCAGCAGCACGCGGAACGTTTCAACACGGAGATCGTATTCGACCACATCCACACCGCCAAGCTCCAGCAGAAGCCGTTCCTGCTGGTTGGCGATGCGGGCAGCTATACCTGCGATGCGCTCATCATCTGCACCGGCGCGTCGGCGCAATACATCGGGCTGCCGTCGGAAGAAGCGTTCATGGGTAAAGGCGTTTCGGGTTGCGCGACATGCGACGGATTCTTCTACCGCAACCAGAATGTCGCTGTCGTCGGCGGCGGCAACACCGCTGTCGAAGAAGCCCTGTATCTGGCCAACATCGCCAACCACGTCACGCTTGTACACAGACGCGACACCTTCCGTGCAGAACGCATCATGATCGATCACCTGATGGAGAAAGTGAAGGAAGGCAAGATCACCCTGCAATTGAGCCAGACGCTGGCAGAGGTCCTGGGTGACGACAGCGGCGTGACCGGCGCGCGGCTCAAGCAAGTGCAAGGCGGTGCAACGCAAGACATCAAAGTTGCCGGCGTGTTCATCGCGATCGGCCACAAGCCCAATACCGACATCTTCGCCGGACAACTGGAGATGGAGAACGGTTACATCGTCACCCGCGGCGGACGTGAAGGCAACGCTACAGTGACCAGCATCGACGGCGTATATGCGGCTGGCGATGTACAGGATCATGTTTATCGCCAGGCCTGCACCAGTGCGGCAACCGGCTGCATGGCTGCACTGGATGCGGACAAGTACCTTTCGTCACTGGGGTAAGTAGTGAAGGAAAAGCCGGAACAGGACACAGACTTGTTCCGGCAAGCACTGGAAGGCGTCACACCGCTTGCACCACCCGACCGCATCACACCATCTCCCAAGCCCCGCAAAACCATCAGGCGTGACACTCCCGCGCACTCTGCCGTTGCAGACGATTTGTCCGATCACGGTGCGGGCGACAGCGCCGTCACGGAGTTCCTGCGTCCAGGCTTGAACCGGATGACCCTGCGAAAATTGCGGCGCAGCGAATGGCCGCCGCAGGACGAGCTCGACTTGCACGGCCTCAGCTCCGATGCGGCAAGAAAGCTGCTCGCAGAGTTTGTGCACGACGCAACGCAACGCGGACTACGCTGCATCAACGTGATACACGGCAAAGGATGGCGCAGCGAAGGACGCGATGGGATATTGAAAGTTCATACCCGCCACTGGTTGACCCAGCATCCGCAAGTATTGGCGTTCTACGAGGCACCACCGCAGGCAGGGGGCGGCGGTGCCGTATGGGTGTTGCTGAAGAGCAAATGACTCCCCATCTCGCCCGCGATATTCCGGGCCTGACAAAAAAGGCTCCCGAAGGAGCCTTTTTGTTGAGACGGATCGTGCTGCTTACAGCTCTTTGGCGTGCGAAGCCAGATATTTGGCCACACCCTCTGTGGATGCATTCATGCCGGCCTTGCCCTTGCTCCAGCCTGCGGGGCAGACTTCACCGTGCTCTTCGGTGAACTGCAATGCATCGACCAGACGCAGTGTCTCATCGATATTCCGGCCCAGCGGCAGGTTGTTCACGTATTGGTGCCACACCAGACCGGACTTGTCGATCAGGAAAGTGCCGCGATAGGCGACGCCGCCGTCGGACTCCACATCGTATGCCTTGGCGATCTCGTGCTTGACGTCAGCCACCAGCGTGTAACCAACCTGGCCGATGCCGCCCTTGTCCACCGGAGTGTTTTTCCAGGCCAGGTGCGTAAACTGAGAGTCGATGGAAACACCGATGACTTCAACATTGCGCTTCTTGAACTCTTCCAGACGGTGATCGAAAGCGATCAATTCGGACGGGCATACGAAGGTAAAGTCGAGCGGATAGAAGAATACGACCGCGTATTTGCCTTTGGTGAATTTGGAAAATGTGATTTCCTTGATTTCGTTGTTGCCTAACACCGCTTGTGCGGTGAAATCGGGAGCTTGTTTACCTACGAGTACGGCCATGATGATCTCCTGAAAGAGTGGTTGGGGAATTGATGGAGCTTTGGTTGAGTAAATTTCTCGGGTATCAAATTTACCAGATATGTTAGCAGTGTCAACTGAATTGCCTTCATTTTGCTGGGCAATGCTCAGCCTGTTGCGCTGTTTCTCAAAACCTGCGGCGGACAGACTCCGGATGAATCACAGCGCAATATCTCGACCCACCCGGCACGTCACTTGGGATTCGGCAACCTGCCCGTTCGAGCTGCGCCCCAACAGCCGCGGAAATTCAGGCCGCTTTCGCGCCGTGCTGCTTGCCTGTCAGGATGGAATACAGCATCTGCAAAACGACGGCACCGCCGATGTACATCACTGCCACTTCGACATAAGGGCCAAAGTACTGCGCCACGCTGGAAGTATATTCTGCCGCGCTCATGCGGCCGAAATATCCGGCCAACAGGTAGAAGCTTACGTTGGCGATGACGAAGGCCAGGCTGCCCGCCACCACTGCGGCAACGAACAGGCCGAGCAGGCTTTTTCCTGTCAGATCATGACGCGGCGCGTACCAGCGCCCGACGAACCACAGGCTGGCATAGGCGAATACAAGGAAGCCATAAGCAGAGGTCACACACCACCCGCTGACACCGCGGAAATTGATCGCGTAATAATCCACCAGCACAGCTTCGACCAGCAACAATGCCAGCACAAGCAACGCCCCGCGTATCCGCCCAAGGAACAGGCCGCCCAGAAAGTACACCGCGTACGACGCGTCGGGCAAGGCCGCCGACGAGCCGAAATGATTGAAACGCGTCATCGCCATCAGCAACGCCAGCGCCACGCCGATCCATATCGTTTTACTTTGCAAGGTTTTCATGTTGCCTCCCTAAATATGTTCGCGCCAATCAAGAATTGGCGCGAACTTTAACAGAAAAGGCTGGGGCAGGCGACAGCCGCCGTCCCGGCCGACCCATCAGCGGTAGCTCAACCCGACGAACAAGGTGCGTCCCAGCGTGTTGTAGCTGTACACCTCGGAATAATTGCGGTTGAACAGATTGTCCACGCGCGCATTCAGGCTGAAGTGCTTGTCGATACTGTAGCTCGAGGTCAGATTGAGTAACGAGTAACCCGGCAGGGTGACCGGGGTAGAGGGATAGTTATAGTAATTGACATCCTGACGCGTACCGCTATAGCGCACCTCGGCTCCCAGGTTCCACGCCGCAAAATCGCGAGTCGCGGCAACGCTCGCAAATTCCCTGGCTCGACGCAGCAGCACGGCATTGGTAGCAACGTCGCGAGGATCCTGGAAAGTCGCGTTGGCTTTCAAATGACTATCGCCGAAATCACCCGCGTAACTTAGTTCCTGGCCGGTGATTTGCGCCTGGTTGATGTTCACGACGGTCGTGAATCCGGCGTTGTTCGCAATCAGGTCGCTGATACGATTATCGAAATACACCGCATCGATATGCTGTCCATACGCTGCATAATGCAGTCCGACCTCCCTATTGTGCGAACGCTCCGGCTTCAGGTTCGGATTGCCTTGATAACCGAACGTCAACGGGTAATACATGTCGTTGAACGTTGGAGCCTTGAAGGCGCTGCTGACGGTGGCCGTAGCGCGCCAGCTGTCCGCGAACGCCAGGCCGTAACCCAGCAACCCGGTGTTTGCCGTACCGAAATCCGAATAGTCATCCTGGCGCAGGTTGAGCTGGATTTGCTGTGCGCCATAGTCTCCCGTGTAACCGCCCAGCACGCTGTTCACATTGCGTTTGACTTGCGTGTACATCGTGTCGGAGTTGACCGACTGGCCCAGATGTTCTGCGGACAGACTCAATTGCTGACCGTCCGCAACCTTGAAATTGTTCTGCCAGGCCAGTTGATTGTTCTGGGTTCTGTAACGATAGGCGGGTGCGCCGTTGAGATAGGTGTGGCTGTCGTCAACGCCTTGCGCCAGACGCACCTGACTGTGCCAAATGTCGGTGAGCTGGTCGTCGGAAGCCAGCGAATACTTGTCGATGCTTTCGACAGTGTTGTTGACGTCGGTGACGGCAGGATTATACGGATTGTCGAACGAGGTATTGCCGCGTGTGCTGAACACTGACGCGGACAAAGCGTGATCCGCGTTGATCGCATGTTTGACCTGCGCGTCGACCGTGTTGTTGTCGTAGCCGTTATTGTTGGGATTTGCCCCCGGCCCGAGCAACGGATTGATCGCCGACACGCCATCGGTCTTGACTCTGCCCGCATTCACATTGAACGATGTGCCGTTCACCTCTCCGGAAATCCCGGCTGATAAGCGTTGCGTGCCGTAACTGCCGAGTCCCGCGCTGGCATTGAAGGCGGGTGCGCCCGATCCATGCTTGGTGAACAACTGGATCACGCCTCCGATGGCCTCGGAGCCGTACAGACTACTGACGTTGCCGCGCACCACCTCGATGCGCTCGATGCTGTCCAGCATGATGTGCTCAAGTGCGGTCGATCCCGTTGTGGCGGAATCGACGCGTACGCCATCTATCAGCACCAGCACCTGACTGGAATTTGTCCCGCGCATGAAAATGCCGGACTGCGCCCCCAATCCGCCGGATTGGGCGACTTCGACCCCCGCCACCGAACGCAGCAGCGTCGGCACGTCCGTTGCGCCGGAGTTTCGTATATCCTGCTCGTTCAAAACGGTGGTATCCGCAATGGTCCTGTCCAGAGACTGCGGCATGCGTGTAGCCGTAACGACCACTTCGTCCAGACTGTCGGTTGCGGCGTGCGCCAGGGGGGTGATTGCGAAAAGTAATGCGGTAAAAAGGTGTTTTTGTTTCATGATGCTTCCCAATTTTAAGTTCCAAGCGTCCCCGTTGGAACATTGAACAAAATCAGGAATGCAGCGAGAAAAAAAGATGGCCTTTGAAGAACGAGCATCCATGCGCCTCCCGCAGCATTTCCTGAACCTCGCTCAAGGCCGGTATCCGGGCTCACAAGTCTTGATTTACCGCCTTCCCATGATTAATCACAGTGGCCAATTGGCAAATCCACACTTGCTTACCGTTGCGGGGGCAGCACAGGCCTTGGAGTTAATGCCTCCTCACCTGTTTCCCGTTTAACTGAAAGGCTCTCACCTCTCTGCACCTTGAAGCAGCGCACATTCTATCAGAGCTTAGCCACGAAAATTCCAAAGCACTTGCAAAACACACCGTTACCGATTGACTTAACAGGCTTTTTAAATTTATAGTTCGGGCATGCATAGCGAACTCGACGTCCTTGACCAAAAATTGGCCCAACTGGTGCAACTCACCCAGCGTTTGCGCGCCGAGAACATGCAACTGCGCCAGGAAATCGCGGCATCGCTGAGCCAGCAACGAAAAAGCCAGGACAAGGTCAGCGAGGCGGCGCTACGGCTGGAAAAACTCTTGTCCCAGCTCCCCGAGGATGCACAATGAGCAAGATCAGTTCACTGGATGTGACCATTCTCGACCGCGAATTGCGCGTCGCCTGCCCCGAGGACGAACGTGCCGAACTGCTCGATGCTGTTGCTTACCTGGACAAAAAGATGCGCGAGATACGCGACGCCGGCAAGATCGCGTCCATCGAGCGCATCGCCATCATGGCGGCGCTCAACATCACCCACGAACTGCTCACCACACGCATCGGCGGGGGATTTGACCTCGCCGAATTCAAGCGTAGAATGGACTCCATGCAGGCAACCATCGACGCGACGTTAGCGGAACAGGATGAGTTGTTTTAGTTTGTCCCCTGCGGTGTTCGTCAGACTCATAATTCTTTGAAC
>DAIDAJ010000092.1 GCA_027310665.1 Sideroxydans sp.
GCCCAGCACGGTGCTGGAGGTGATGCCCAGGCGGCAGGTCGAGGTACCGGGGCAGGCGACCACGTTGTCGCCGACCTTGGGCTCGGACAGGCCGAGCGCCGCGATGCCGCTGCGCAGGGCCGCCACTTTCTCCTGCGGCACGTTGAACACCGCGAAGTTCTGGTCCTGCGAGGTGTGGATCTCGCTCAGCCCCTGCGCCTGCAGCAAGGCCGCAAGGCCGCGCAGCTGGTCTGCCATGACGTCGCCGATGGGCAAGGCGATGGGGAACACGAACAACCCGGCCTGGCGTTGCGCAAAGAGCTTGCGCGGCGCGCCTTGTCCCGGCGCTTCATTGCCGCCCGGCGTGCGCCATTCTCCTTGCGGATAGGGCTGGCCGGCCAACGCCTGCCTGGTGCGCACGAACTCTTCGCGGTATTTCTCCAGGAAGCCCTCCGCGCCAAAGCGCTCGACCAGGAACTTGATGCGTGATTTCGCCCGCTTGGTGCGGTCGGAATATTTGTTGTGCAACGACACCAGCGCTTCCATGGCGAACATCAACTCGTTCTCGGAAATGAATTCCTCGACCACGATGGACTCGCGCGGCTTGTGCCCCAGCCCGCCACCAGCCCTGATTCTGAAGCCGGGCAGGCCGTCCTTGCGCACCGCGATCACGCCGCAGTCGTGCAGCAGCGATTGTGCGCAATCAGTCTCGCAGCCGGAGAACGATATCTTGAACTTGCGCGGCAACTGCTGGTTGAGCGGATTGCGCAGGAAGTGCAAGGTCGCACCCTCCAGGTGTCTGTTCACGTCCACATGTTCTTTCGGGCATACGCCGGCAAGCGGGCAGGCCGTCATGTTGCGGATGGTGTTGCCGCATGCCTCGCGCGAGGTCATGCCGGCGCTGGCGAGGCGACGCATCGCCGACGGCATCTTGATCAGGGGTACGTAATGGATCTGGATGCTCTGGCGCGTGGTCACATGCGCGATCTGGTGCTGCGAGAATTCCTCGGCGATATCGGCCAGCACTTCCAGTTGCCCGGCGTTCAGACGGCCGCCCGGCACCTTGATACGCAGCATGTTCACGCCCTGCTGGCGCTGGCCGTATACGCCCTGCTGCAGACGTATCGCCGTGAAGCGGTCGGAATCGATACCGCCGGCGTTGAAAATGTCGATCGCTTCTTCGAAGCGGTTGATCTCGTCCAGGTCAGACAGGTTGCGTGTGTTCAGGCTCATTTTTTGTTCCTTTCAATTCAAAACCAGTCGGGTGCCGACGATCAGCAGCATCGCTGCCAGGATCGGGCGCAAAAAGTTTTCCGGGACCTTTGCACTCAGATGGCTGCCGATATAGATGCCGGGCAGCGAACCCAGAAGCAGGCTGCCCAGCAGCACGAAATCGACCGTACCCAGCGCCATGTGCCCAATGCCGGCAACCGCCGTGAGCGGCACCGCGTGGGCGATATCCGTCCCCACCACTCTGGCTGTAGCCATGCGCGGATACAGGAACAGCAGTGCAACCGTACCCAGCACGCCTGCGCCGATGGATGAAATGGCAACCAACGCCCCGACGACGAAGCCGGTGGCGACGGTCGCGGTTTGCAGATGCCGGTGGTGCAATTCGTAAACCGCGCCGTCCTTGCGTTGTGCAAACTTCCTGATACTGTCCTTTAGCAACAGCGCCGAGGCCGTCAGCAGCAAGGCGACGCTCAGTACGCTGGTCACCAGGCTGCGCAGGGTCTTCTCATCCAGCGCAAGGTATTTCAGCAGCGCAATGGTGAGCAATGCAGCCGGCAGGCTGCCCAGGGACAGCAGGCCCAGGACTTTCCAGTCCACCGTACCGTTACGGCTGTGTACCCAGCCACCCAGCGTTTTGGTCAGCGAGGCATACAGCAGATCGGTGCCGACCGCCGTCGCGGGCGAGACGCCGAAGAACAGCACCAGCAACGGGGTCATCAACGACCCGCCACCGACCCCGGTCACCCCGACGACCAGCCCGACCAGAAAGCCGGAAATTGTGAATAACCAATCCATTTGATCCGCACCACCCTGATATCCACGCTCACGATGGGGCGCATTCTAGGCCGGCCTCTTTATATTGCTAAATACTTTTATGTTAATATCTTATAACCTGCCGACATATACGGAGCTGCCCATGAACCTGCAACAATTGCGCTACATGAACGAGATCGTGCGCTGCGGCCTGAACATCTCGGACGCGGCCAATGCGCTCTATACCTCGCAACCGGGGGTGAGCAAACAGATCAAACTGCTCGAAGAGGAATTGGGTATCGACATCTTCGTGCGCAACGGCAAGCGCATCGTCGCTATCACCGATCCGGGCAAGGCGGTGCTGGAGATCGCCCAGCGCGTGTTGCACGAAACGGAGAACCTGAAACAGGTCGGGCAGGAGTTCCGCACCCAGGATAGCGGCAGCCTGACCGTGGCGACCACCCACACGCAGGCACGTTATGCTCTGCCGCACGTGGTCAAGGAGTTCATGAAGGAATACCCGGGCGTCAGGCTCGGCCTGCACCAAGGCAGCCCGACCCAGATCGCCGAGCAGGTTTTGAGCGGTGAAGTGGACATCGGTATCGCCACCGAGAGCCTGGCCTTGTACGATGAACTCATCACCCTGCCCTGCTACGAATGGCACCACTGCGTGGTCGTACCGCCCAAACATCCGCTGTTGCTGGAAAAACGCCTGACGCTGAAAAAGCTGGCGCAATATCCCATCATCACCTACGACTTCGCCTTCACCGGGCGCAACAAGATCAATCAGGCGTTCAGGGAAGCCGGCATCGAACCCAACATTGCGCTCACCGCCATCGACGCCGACGTGATCAAGACCTATGTGGAATTGGGACTGGGCGTGGGCATTGTGGCGCAGATGGCGTTCATACCGGACCGGGACAGGCACCTGCGCATGATCGACGCCGGGCACTTGTTCCAGCCCAGCACTACGCGCATCGCGATCCGTAGGAACCAGTATCTGCGGGGCTTCGGCTATCACTTCATCGAATTGTTCGCGCCGCACCTCACGCGCGATGTGGTGTCGGCAGCATTGCATCTGACGACCTGAACGAATCGGGTGGAGTCCATATACGACTTATGACGATTCACCCGATCGGGCCGTGATACTCATTTGTCTTGTCGTTTTTGTACAACATCCCGATAGAACCGGTAGGTGCTTTTCCCGCTTTGCTTCGCAAGGTACATCGCCTCGTCCGCTCGCTTGACGAGCTTCACGGGATTGTCGGAGTCCTCCGGGAATAGCGAAATGCCGATGCTGGCGCCCACATGACATGCCTGCCCCTTGAGATCAAAAGCCTTCGACAGGACGGCGATGATCTTGTTGGCCACCTGCACCGCATTTTCGTCCGTTCCGATGCTGTCCAGCACGACGATGAATTCATCCCCGCCCACCCTCGCTACCGTATCCGAATCCCTGATCGTCTTCTTCAGCCTTGCGGAAACACCCTTGAGCAGCAAGTCTCCCGCATCGTGCCCCAGCGTATCGTTGATACCCTTGAATCCGTCAAGATCGAGAAACAGGACGGCGGCTTTGTTCTTGTTCCGTTTCGCCAGGGCAATCGAATGGTTGAGGACATCCAGCAACATTGCCCGATTCGGCAGGTCGGTCAGGTAATCGTAGTGCGCCAGGTGTGCAATCTTCTTCTCGGCCCGTTTGCGTTCGGTTATGTCCCTGAGGATACCGATGAAGTAGCGATGCCCGCCCAACACCATTTCGGAAACGGACAGCTCCATCGGAAATTCCTCGCCGCTCTTCCGGACAGCCATCACTTCGCGCCCGCGTACGCCAAGGATCCGGGACTGGCCCGTTTGCAGATACCGGTCCAGGTGTACGCCATGCGCACTTTGATCCGGCTCCGGCATCAGCATGCTCAGATTCATTCCGATCGCCTCATGCTGTGAATAACCGAAAATCTCCTCGGCTGCAGGATTGAACGCCTGAATTTCCCCGGATTCGTTGATCGTAATGATGCCATCCATGGCATTGTGAATGATGGATCGCAGCTGGTTCTGGCTTTTCTCCAGGTCGCCCTTTATCTGTTTCAGGTTAGTGACCATCTGCCAGAACAACTTGACCTCGGGACCGCTGGCCACCCTCCTGTCGCCAAAAACCCTGAACGCTTCTTCGGCTATCGAATCGTCGTGCGACAAGTTGTACACGATGCAGTCTGGATAGTCCTTGCAGATTTGCAGCGCCTCGGCGGCGACTGTAAAAGTAGGAATCCCGTGTTTTTTTGCAAGCAGCATCCCGGGCGCATCAGGATTCGTATCGGCGATGGCCACAACCTTGACCAGGCTGTCTTCCAGGAACATTTCAAGCAGTGCGGAACCTCCACGACCGGCTCCGATGATCAAGACGGGATACCCCTGGGTTCTTTGTATGGACATGCTCACTCCCGATCTAACCTGGATGGAAAGAAATCTACTTATATTTATGTTGACTCTTGCATACCGCGCGGGCAACCGCCCATTCAGCGTGTCGACTGGCAAGAGCCCAAAACTAGCTTGCCCCCCGCTTGGAAAAATCCCTGAGCCGGAAACCAAGCGCATACAGCACGGCAAAGTACACCACCACTCCCAGCGCCACCAGCCATGAGAGGTGGATGATGCGCGTCCAGCCGTGGCTGGTGAGCCAGTGCTGTTCGCTGCCCATACCGAACCAGAGCGTCAGGGCCAGCGCGAACAAGGCGATACACAGTTTGGCAAAGAACCTCCCCCATCCCGGCTCGGGCTGGTATATGCCGCGCTTGCGCAGGAAATAGAACAGGATCAGTGAATTGAAACAGGCACCCAGGCCGATGGCAAGCGCCAACCCGGCGTGTTGCAGGTGCATCCCGAATACGAACAGCAGGTTCATCAGCTGCGTGGCCAGCAGCGTCGCGATGCCTATCTTGACCGGCGTCCTGATGTCTTGCCGCGCGTAGAAGCCGGGGGCGAGCACTTTCACCGCGATGAGTCCGATGAGCCCGATGCTGTAGCCCACCAATGCGTTGCGCGTCATCAGCACATCGTTGGCGACAAACGCACCATGCTGGAAAAAGGTCGCCAGCAAAGGCACGGCAATCATGCCCAGCCCCAGTGCGGCGGGCAGCGTGAGCATGAAAACCAGACGCAAGCCCCAATCCAGCAGCCTGGAATATTCTTCTGTGCTGTTGTCGGCATAGTGTTTGGCAAGCGAAGGCAGCAGGATGGAGCCCAGCGCCGCCCCCAGCAGGCCCGAGGGAAATTCCATCAGGCGATCCGCGTAATATAGCCAGGACACGCTACCCACCATCAGGAGTGAAGCAAAAATGGTGTTGATGATGAGGCTGACCTGCCCGATGGAAACGCCGAACACCGCCGGCCCCATCTGCCTGATGACGCGCCACATTCCCTCATCTTTCAGGTTGAAGCGGATACTGGGCAAAAGGCCTATTTTTTTCAGGAACGGAATCTGGAAAGCCAGTTGCACAAAGCCCGCGATGAACCAGGCCCAGGCCAAGCCCATGATCGGCCGGTCGAAAAGCGGTGCCAGCCACAGAGCGCCGCCGATCAGGCATATGTTCAACAAAATGGGGGCAAAGGCCGGCACCCAGAACTTGTTGTAGGTGTTGAGTATCCCGGCCGCCACGGACACCAGCGAAATGAAAAAGATGTAAGGCGAAGTGATCCGCAGCATCTGCACGGTCAGGTTGAACTTCTCCGCATCCTTGGAAAATCCCGGCGCGGTCAAATATATGATGAGGGGTGCCGCGATGATGCCTGTCAGCGTGACCACAAACAGGACCAGCGCCAGCATGGTCGTCACATGATCCACCAGCAACCTGGTCTCGTCATGCCCGCGCCGTTTATTGTATTCGCCGAAGATCGGCACAAAGGCCTGCGAAAACGCGCCCTCGGCAAACAAGCGTCGCAACAGGTTTGGCAGCCTGGTCGCGATGATGTATGCATCGTTAACCATGCCCGCACCGAAGATGCGCGCGATCAACACATCGCGCACGAAAGCCAGGATGCGCGACACCAGGGTGAGACTGCTGACTGCAGCCAGGGCTTTGAGCAGGTTCATCGAGTCATGAAGATATTTCTTTAGTCACTTGTTGAATGCCGAATTCGGCAACGTCGCGAGAGCGGTCATTCCTGTCTGACAATCTGAATTTCCGGGAGGTTTGAAATGGGCGCAATTGTAGCATCGCCCTGTTGCCCAACCGAACCAACTGACGGAACAGCCGGTTTTAAGTCCCGTATTCCTGTTGAACTTGTCGAGCGATGGCACCAAGTCAGTCAGCATGTTGTAAGCATCCCCCCTTATACTGGACGAACGAATCCAATCGATATTCCCCTGAGTTATTTACGTGTACCCGACTCCCTTTGCCTACGCATCAGGGTTGAAACAGGGATAACGAGTCGCCTGCATCAATTGTCCGTGTCGTCTCATGGCCACGCGAACAACAGCCTGTCTTGTGAGGAAATGGCTAGTGAACAAGATATTTATCAAGACACAAAAAGGGATCGAAGAGATCGAGAAGCGTACCAGCGACATGTCGCTTCGGGTAAGGCGGGTTCTGATCCTGGTTGACGGGAAACGTACGCCCGAAGATATTCATGAATTGGCGCTGGCCGACGATCTGGATCAGACGCTTGGATCGCTTGAGGAAAGTGGTTACATCCAGCCAATCAGGCAGCCGGAAACTGCCGCAACGGCTTCCAAGATAGATGAAAACACGCCAAGGGAATTCATCTTCCGCAAAATTCCGGACACACAGGACCCCAAAGACATGGAAATGGCCAGACATTTCATCCTGAACACCCTTTATACATTCTGCGGCCAGTGGGCCCACCTTTCAATTGTCAAAGCGGCTTCGGCAGCCAATACCCATGAAGAACTACGCAAAAGCTTCATGCCCTGGTACAACGCCATCATCGAAACGGGTGAAGGCCGGCGCCGTGCCGAGGAATTGAGTTCTTCGCTGCTCAAGGTGATCTGAATCCCGGCAAGACCTCGCTTGAACCCGCGTCCGGCCGTCCCACGGCCCAGCCCCAGGCAGACACTCCGCCGAATTGTTCCGCGGCTTCCGGGGCCGACTACCAAGCCCGGAAGCGCGCCCAGCAAAAAGGATTTGCCAAACCTTGATTGAGCCTCTAGAATGCGCCCCTTTCTGAAAAGCCGAATTCTCAAGGAGTAGTAGTCATGGCAAATAGCGCACAAGCTAGAAAACGTGCAAGACAAGCAGTCAAGCAAGGCC
>DAIDAJ010000061.1 GCA_027310665.1 Sideroxydans sp.
GAGCTACTGGCTGATGATCCCCCTGGTGCTGGTGTTCGGGGCACTGCAGGGCATATTTGTGGAACGCGTGGGCGTGCAGCCCGCGATCAAGACGAAATCCGAATTCGGATGGATCATGACCACGATCTCGCTGGCGATCATATTCAAGAACGTCGCCGAGAACGTCTGGGGCCATGACGACATCACTTTCCCCTCGCCGCTGCCAACATCGCCGCTGCAATTCATGGGTATCCGTGTGCTGCCGATGGAGATCCTGGTGGTCGTGGGCGCGCTGGCGATCATGCTGGCCGTGGAGTTTTTTAACCGCAAATCCATCTACGGAAAAGCCGTTGTGGCGACCTCCAATGACCGCGACGCGGCTGGCTTGATGGGCATCAATACGGGCATGGTGATCACTTTTTCCTACGCACTGAGTTCCATGACGGCCGCCTTTGCCGGCGTACTGATCGCCCCTCTCACGCTAACCGGCTCCACCATGGGCGCGGTACTTGGCCTCAAGGCGTTTTCTGTCGCCATCATCGGCGGGCTGAACAGCGGCATGGGCGTGATCGTGGGTGGCCTGATCCTCGGCATTGCGGAGACCACCACCGGTTATTACATCTCGACCGGATACAAGGATGTACCGGGGTTGTTGCTGCTGTTATTGGTATTGGCGATCAAGCCGTCCGGTATATTCGGCAAGTCTGTCATCAAAAAGGTATAGCATGAGCGCGGTCAAAAACATTTCCATTGTTCTCGCCATTGCGGTAGCGGCATTGCTGCCCACGCTCTGGCCCAACCCCTACTACATCCACCTGATGGTGGTGATAGGCATCTACGCGATCCTGCTGCTGGGGCTCGATATCGTGGTCGGCTATGTGGGCGAAGTGTCGCTCGGCCATGCCGCCCTGTTCGGCATCGGTTCCTATACCGCCGGCGTGCTGCATTTCCAGCTGGCCGTGCCGTTCCTGCTGGCGGTGCCGGCGAGCATCGCCGTCACCGGCCTGTTCGGTGCGATACTCGCCTTGCCGGCGCTGCGCGTGAACGGTCCCTACCTGGCGATGGTGACCTTGGCATTCGGCACCATCATCCAGATATTGATCAACGAGATGACCTTCCTCACCAACGGGCCGCTCGGTCTGTCGGTGCGCAAGCCGATATGGTTCGGTCACCAGATCCCCGGTACCGACTATTACTACATCGTCCTGGTCGCCCTGGTACTGGCCCTGATCGTCGTGCAGCGCGTACTCAAATCGCATCTGGGGCGCGCGTTCGAGGCCTTGCACGACAGCCCGATCGCATCGGACTGCATGGGTGTCAGCGTGTACGCCTACAAGGTCTATGCCTTCGTCCTGAGCGCCGGTCTGGCGGGTCTGGCGGGCAGCCTGTTCACGTATTCGGAAGAATATATCTCGCCCAATACCTATAGCTTCGAACTGACGATATTGTTCCTGCTGGCGGTCATCATGGGCGGGCGGAAGACCCGCACCGGTCCGATCCTGGGGGCGATCATCATCGTGATGCTGCCGAATGTGCTGTCCGATATCGATCTGTTCCGCAAGATATCCACCGGCATCGCCGTCATTGCGGTCGCGTACTCCGCTTACGCCCTGGCAGTCAGGATGCGCACGCTGAAACAGGTGACGATCCCGGTGCTCGTGACTGTCACCCTGGCAGTGTCCGGTTACGTGATGGACAACATCACGGACCAGCGCCTGACGATATTCGGCGTGATGATCCTGTTCGTTGTGTATTACCTGCCGAACGGCATCATGGGTTTCGTGCGCAGCCTCATCGTGCGGTTCAGGCCGCAATGGGTACACCGGCATGTGGCGATCCTGGAGCAGGGCGACAAGCAGCATGTCTGGTCGGTGCCAGATCATCCGGTCACGGCCAACGGATTCCTGCTGGAAGCGCGTAATATCGTGATGCAGTTCGGCGGCCTGAAGGCGCTGAACGAGGTCAACCTGCAGATCGCCAAGGGTTCCGTGCACGGCCTGATCGGGCCCAACGGTTCCGGCAAGAGCACCACCATGAACGTGCTGACCGGCATCTACAGCCCGACTGCGGGCCAGATCGAATTCAACGGCAAGATCATCACCGGCGCGACGCCTTCTTCGATCGCCGGAGAAGGTATCGCGCGCACGTTCCAGAACGTGCAGCTGTTCGGCGAAATGACCGCCATCGAGAACGTGCTGGTCGGCCTGCATCACACGTATAAACACAGCCTGATCGATGTGGTGTTCCACACTCCGCGCTGCCGCAGGGAAAAGCACGCTGCGGAAATTCGCGCCGCCAGCCTGTTGCAGTTCGTCGGCCTGGCCGATCTCGCCAACGAGGAAGCGCGCAACCTGCCCTACGGCAAGCAGCGCCTGCTAGAGATCGCCCGCGCACTGGCTCTGAACCCGAGCCTGCTGCTGCTGGACGAGCCGGCTGCCGGCCTGACCGCGCCGGACATCAAGGAATTGATCGCGATGATCAAAAAGATACGCGGCCATGGCATCACCGTGATACTCATCGAGCATCACATGGACGTGGTCATGAGCATCTGCGATACCGTGACCGTGCTCGATTTCGGCCAGAAGATCGCCGAGGGTACGCCGGCGAATGTTCAATCCGACGAAAAAGTCATTGAAGCCTATCTTGGCGGCAGCGCCAAGGAAGCGTGAGGAGTTAACGATGTTACAGATCCAGAATTTGCATGCCGCCTACGGCAAAGTGGAAGTGCTGCACGACATCTCGCTCGAGGTGCCGAAAGGCAAAGTCGTGACCCTGATCGGTTCCAACGGCGCGGGCAAGACCACCACCATGCGCGCGGTTTCCGGCATGATCAAACCGACAGGTGGAAGCATCAGCCTGAACGGTAAAAACATCACCGGCCTGACCTCCAACAGGATCGCCCGTGCCGGATTGGCCCATTCGCCCGAGGGGCGGCGCGTGTTCGCCACACTGCCCGTGACCGACAACTTGTTGCTGGGCGCGTTTCCCCGCCTGACCTTCGGCCGAGAGCGCGGCGATGTGCAGGGCGACCTTGAGCGGGTGTTCGAATTGTTCCCCCGCCTCAAGGAACGCGCCACCCAGCAGGCGGGCACCCTTTCCGGCGGCGAGCAGCAGATGCTGGCCATGGGGCGTGCGCTGATGCTGAATCCCGAAGTGCTGCTGCTGGACGAACCCTCGATGGGACTGGCGCCGCTGCTGGTGAAGGAAGTGTTCCGCATCATCGGCGAATTGAAAGGGCGGGGCATCACCATGCTGCTGGTCGAGCAATTTGCCGCAGCCGCACTGGAAGTCGCAGACTACGGATACGTGCTGGAAAACGGGCGCATCTCCTGCCACGGTCCGGCGCAGCAATTGCAGAACGACCCGGCGGTGAAGGCGGCTTATCTGGGCGCATCACATTGATTCCCGGCTGCCATCCGGATATTTCCGGATGGCAGGTGTGGCAACCGTGGAGATGCGACCCGGTTTCGGCGGCTGATTTTTGATTTCCATTTAATGCAACACGTATTCGAACCATCATGAACACCAGCGGGATCCACCCCCTTATGCGCGGCGTGCAGTACGGTTGCCGCAGCGAAACCTCTCATTACTTCAGGAGAACCAAATGACCAAGCCGACCCTATCGTTATGGATCAACGGCCAGCGCGCGCAGAGCGCGAGCAGCCGTTTCGCGGACGTGACCAACCCGGCCAGCGGCGAAGTGATCCGCCAAGTGCCGCTGGCCAATCG
>DAIDAJ010000020.1 GCA_027310665.1 Sideroxydans sp.
ACTTCGTGCAACAAGTCCGGCGTTTCTATTCCCAGGCGGTTCTTGGGAATGTCGGTGCCGGGCAGGTAGATGTCACTTTCTGTGAACTGATACTTGGACACGGTGCTGTTCCATCAGGGCTTGTGCCTGCTTCTTGACCGCAGCAGATTGTACCGGCTTGCAGCCTTCGATCCGCATCGAGGTCTGGACAGCTTGGGCGATTTTCTGGTTCAGACTGGCGCTGACTTGCATCGTTTTCTCCCAACAACAACTTGCCCGTTTGGCGAGTTTTGTTGCTGTGAATTATAGCAGTTCCCGGTGCTCAGAGCCCGTGCAGGGTATTGCTTCTTCGAGATGGAGTTAAGGATGCGCCGATCAAACTACTGCTCCGCCAAATGCCTGATCTTCAAAGCCTGCGCATGTAATACGGCCTCAGTGGGCTCCAGGATCATCGGCCTTCTGCGATTTCGGCGGCAGCAAGAATTCCCCCGGCTTCTGCCGGAAACGCCTGCCCAGGCTTTGCAGCAAGGCTCGCCTTTGCGTAAAAGTGACCTTGCGCGCTTTCATCGCCACGCTGAGCGCCAGGGTGAAGCTGACCGCCAGATTGGTCATGCGTGATTTAGGGTCGGCATCGCAATTGTTTCTTCAAACCGCCGATTGCTCTGCTGAAATGCCCAGCGCTTGCGGTGTTGCCGTGTCTGAATCGATCTTCGGCTCATGCATCGATTCTGGTGTGCCGTTCCACATCTTCAATTATCGCGTCGAGGCCGGTGTAAAGGACGTTCATCACTTCGTGGGCGTGAAAGACCCGGTGCCTTCTTTGCTGGGTGGCTGGCCGCAGGATGCCGAGTGCAACCAGTTCAGACACTGCGTCGTTGGCGGCGGGGAATTTGACGCCCAGACGCTGGGTGATGGTGTTGACGGTGACCACGGGCTGCCCCAGCAGCAACTCGGCGACTTTCCAGATTGTGGCGTGCCGGCGCTTGGCTTGTTGGGTCAGCATGCCTTGCCAGCGTTGGTGAATAGCTTGCAGGCCATCGAATAGTTTTGTGGTGTGACGGCAAGAGGCGATCACGCTTTCCAGGAACAGGCGTATCCAGGGTTCCCATTCCAGCCGGATCTGCACCTGCAATAACGCGTCGTAGTATTCCCGCTGGCGCAGTTTCAGGAACGATGCCAGATGAATGGGCGGCTTGCCTTCTGCCTTGAGCATCAGCGGCAGCAGCAGGCGGCCGGTGCGACCGTTGCCGTCGAGGAAGGGGTGGATGGCTTCGAATTGCACATGAGCGATCGCGGCGCGCAGCAGTACGGATACAGTGGCGACGCCTTCCGGCTGGTATTGCAGCAGTCCGTTCAAGTCATCCATCAGGCGCGGAATCTCGCCGGGCGGTGGTGGAATGTAGCGCGCCGTTTCCATGCGCAAGCCGATGTAGTTCTGCCGGTCGCGCCATTGTCCGGGCGCATACCGGGTTTGCCCTGCCATCAATTGTGCATGCAGGTTGCGGATGAGATTCAGGTCCAGCGCCGCTTGTCCGCGGGCTTCGACTTCGTGCGCGCCCATTACGAAGGCGCGCACATAGTTCAGCGTTGCGCTTGCATCGCTATCGGAAACTTCATCTTCCGTTCCTGCTTCGATCTCGTGTATCAGCAACCCGTCGAAACTGGTGTGGGTGCCTTCGATCTGGCTGCTGTCGACGGCCTCGCGGCGATTCAGCATGTGCATCAGCAGATCGGCGTCATGCTGGTTCTTGTGTATCGTGTCGGCCAGCAGTTCCAGCTCCCTTTGAGCGAGCAGCAGAAGTCCATGACAGGACGGGACGCTGACGGTGACAGGCGCCGGGGGCGGCACTACTGCAAAGCATCCCGAGCGTTCCGGAATAGGTACGCAGGTTCGTTGCAGATCAGGATGAAGATCGGTTTTGCGCATTTGAAAGTATTAATCGCGACATTCTTATTAATTGTTTTGATGCTATACCAATAATACCGTGGTCGCAATTAATACTTTCAGGCAAGATGATGGTATCCGCCAAGGATAACCTCAAAGCCCGCGCATGAAACGCGGCCGTAGCAGCCGATACCCAGCCATCACTTCACGCAGTTGCAGCAACGGCTTTTCTTTGTCTTTGGGCAGCTTCCCGGTGAGCGCCATTCCATTTTCAATGGGCGTCCGAATCATCTACCTTTTGCGCTTTAGGCGGCAGCAAAAACTCTCCCGGCTTCTGCCGGAAGCGCCTGCCCAGGCTTTGCAGCAAGGCTCGCCTTTGCGTAAAAGTGACCTTGCGCGCTTTCATCGCCACGCTGAGCGCCAGGGTGAAGCTGACCACCAGATTGGTCAGGCCGATCAGCGCGATGCCGAGCACGCCGAGCCACAGTTCCTGCGGTTGCATCGTGAAATCGAGCCCGACCAGCGAGAACCCCAGGTACGCGGAAGAGAACGTGATGTGCCGGATATCCACTGGCAGGCCGAACAGTACGCCGATCGCAGTCATGCCGCCCAGCATGCAGCCGAAGTAGAAATTCCCCGCCAATGCGCCCAGGTTGTTTTCCACATAGTCGGCCACCCTCGACAAGCGTGCCTTGCCCAGCAGCCGCTCCAGCCAGCGCAGCTGCTTCAGTCGCTGCGGGATGCGGTTGTACATGGCGAGGTTGTCGTGGTGGCCCGCGATCAGCCCGGACAGGAACAGGCATACGCCGGCGATGGCGGCATAAAAGACTGCCAGGCTGTGGATCGGGTTGATATCTTCCATCAGGTGATGGGCTTTTTCGGGCGAGATGAAATGCACGCCCGTCGCTTGCATCACCCCCCAGGCGATCAGCATGGCCATCGGTATCACCACCAGCACGTTGCCGAGGATCGCTGCCAGCTGGCTGCGCAATGTCTGCGCGATGATGCTGGTCAGGCTTTCCATGTCGCGGCTGTTGCCGCCCTGTTCGCTGATGCTGGCGGCGATGGCCGAAGCCGTCATCGCGGGCTGCTTGGTGGCGACGGTGAAGTGCAGGATGTGGATCAGCATGAAGCCCAGACCGTAATTCAGGCTGAACAGCAGTGCCTCGGTCAGCGGCGGCAGGTGTTCTTTTGCAAACTGCAGCTTGATCACCGCCATGAAGGCGATGATCAGCCCCGCACCCATGGCCGACTTCAGCAGCGCAAAATATTCCGACCGCGTGCTGGTGATGTAATGCTCGCCGGTGCGGCTGGCGTTCTCCGTCACGCGCAATGCGAGCAGTTCCAGGCTTTCCCGCCAGTGCCGCCTCACATCGTTCTTGTGGCATTCGCCGCTGACCAGGGTCTTGAACAAGTCCACGAACAGCGGGAGTGCGCGTTCGCCGCTTTTCTCCTCGCGCAGTGCGGTGAGGATCGCGAGCAGCCTTTCCATGCGTTCCAGTTGCTGGGTCAGCCGCTGCAACAGGAAGGTCAGGCTGATGCTGGTGCCGGAACGGGACGCGGTGCGCCGGATCTTCTGGATGATCTGCGCGCACTGGTCCAGCAATACCAGGATGTGCCGTTCGTCCTGGAACTCGAGTGAGGCGTCCGCCCATGCCAGTGCGAACTGCTCCAGGTATTCGCCGACTTCATCGTTCTGGGTGAGGAAGGGCGAAGCGAATTCGTCCAGAGACGGTTCGTTGCGTATCAGCTCCGGCTCCAGGCCGATGGAAGAGATGCGGTATGACAGCACCAGCACCGCATCCAGGATGCCGCGCACTGGCGAGGGCAGGTCAGTCTCGGCAGCCTGCTCGTCGAAGCGCAGCGCTTCCAGCAGCTCCAGCCAGCGGGCATCCGGCACGGCGTTGACCCAGACTTCATCGTTATCGCGGGTGAAGACCAGCGCGAAGAGGTCTTTCAGGTAATTGGGGTCGATCGCCTCCGGCAGTATCTTGTGGCTCACCCGCCGGTAGAGTTCCGTGAAGAATCCGGTACTGGGGAGTATTCCTGATTCCACATACAGCGAAACCGGTTTGTGGGCGCCCAGCAACTTGAGCACCGCACCGCGCAGCGAGGCGCGCAAGTCCGGCCGCCGCCCGAGTATGTGGCAAAGCGCGCCTATCATGTGTTCCGCATGAACAGCCTGCGAGGACTTTTTTGGGCGGATCCTGGATACGAGGCCGGCGATCAGTGTGATCTCGTCGATGTCGTCCTGAAGATGGCGTTGCAGCAATGTTTCCATAGAGGTTTCTATTTTAAGCGATTTGGGGCAGGCCACGAATGATCAATTGTCTTGCTCAAGGAGCTGCTTCCGCCTGGCGGCCAGTCTCGAAGCCAGTGCATGCGATACGGCCGAAGCGGATGATGGACAGCCGTCGCTTCATGAAGTTGCAGATGACAGTGTGGAAACCAGCCTTCAGGACAACTTACTGAAGGTCCACTTTGTTGTGGCACAGCTCGGATTTCAGTGTGAGGTGGGGCCGGAATATTTACCGGCAACTTACTTCAGAATCCTGCGCAGCTTCCGAAGTTGCTGCCAGACAGCTGCTTTAGGCAATTCCATCGCCATGACTTGCATACATCGTTCAAGCCGATCATCACGGCTTTGCAGGCGACTGATCGCTTTCTCGAGATCCTGGCGTATAGCTTGTCGATATGCCGTTTCAGCTTTTTCAATGGCTGAACGCAGTAAAGCCAACGGTGGATTCATCATGGCAAGATCAATGATGTCTCGACTGAATACTCCATCGTCATACCAGCGGTCAGAATTGGCAAGTAACTTACTCGTCGCCATGTCCAAAGGCGTAAGAGTGGCAATGCCGCAAATTTCGTCCTGGGTTCCTGGCACTGCAAGTTCAATTCGCCCCTCAAGAACGATCTCAAATTTGATAGCTTGATTTTCTACCATCAACATGGTTCGTATGCCGTCCTTGTCAGCGCGTATATCGCGGGTTTGCACCAACGGATTTGCGCCGACGCGCATTATGGCGGATAGGTTATTTGCACCTGTAATTAGCTGACGCAGATTGCCATAACTTGCAGCATCCGAAATCAAGAAGTCAATGTCAACCGACTCTCTGTATTCGCCATATCGAAGTGCAATTGCGGTGCCACCGCCAAACAGACAGTTATTCTCCTTCAACAGAGGACCATTCAGGGCGTCAAGGACATGAGCAATCCGTTGGTGATGTGGCCGTCTAAACATTTCTTGCCGACTCACCAAGTCCGGTGCGCAAGGCATCGACTAACTGCTTCTCATGCGGATCTAACTTCTGCACGTCCACGTGGCGCCAGTTGCGTTCGTAAATGCTCAGAGCTTCAACTGGTGTCAATTCATCGGTACCATGTACTTGCCAGGCAAGTTGTTTGAGCTGCGGGTAGTCAGACAGATGGATGCGCGCGGGAATCCAACCTTGATGATCAACATCAACTTCATTGGCAGTCAATTTGGCGGGAGTGATGATGCCGAAGTCAATGTTTAAGGCCATCATGGCGTTGAAATACGCTCCCATGGCGACCGATGGCTCGCCTTTTTCGATTCGGTATAAGGTTACGCGCGACATCCCGGCAGCCTCTGCCGCTGCAGTAGCATTGATTCGTAGCTTTTTGCGATGCGCACGAATCTGCTTCCCAAGTTCTGTGAGTTTGTTTGCTGCAGTGTTTGCAATAATGGGTGTAAGTTCTGACATAGTGTTTCTCATTGTATACATAAAGGCAAAATTGTCAATTATGAGAAACACTTTATTGGTCAGATTTTAAAGAATGCTCTTCTGCCAACTTGCCAACCACTCCTTCGGTTTCACCATGTTCTCGCTAAAGGTCGCCATCTTCCGCTCCGGCACCTGAATGGCAGGTATCCAAAGGAAAATTCCACACTACTTTCCGAAGAGCCGACTTAAATGGGGCAGATTAAAGCCCGCGCATGTAATTCGGGCGCAGCGGCCGGTGCCCGGCCATCGCCTCCCGCAGTTGCAGCAGCAGTTTCTCTTTGTCTCTGGGCAGGTTGCCGGCGAGCGCCAGCGCGTTGGAGGCATGGTTGGAGCGGAAGATGACCGGCTGTGGTGGTTTGAGGCCGCTGATGAGTCTTTCCTGTTCCTTCAGTATCGCGAGGTCGTCCGGCATCTCGAACGGCTCGCCGTATTTGCGGTGGAATTCTTCGGCGATGCTTTCGTCCAGATACAGTTGCAGCGTGGAGAGGTAGGTGACGGGTGCGCTGTTCAGCAGGGCGATGGTGCCGTCTATGTGTTCGTCGCTGTGCTGCATGCCGCCAAGACCCAGGATGACCGTGGCGGAGACTTTCATGCCGCTGGCGTGAGCCTTGTGCAGCACTTCGGCCATGCGCCGTTGCGTGGCGCCCTTGGTGATCTTTTTCAGGATGAGGTCGGAGCCGGATTCGAGGCCGAAGTAGAGCAGGCTCAGTTTGTGCTCGCGCAACAGGGCCAGTTCTTCGGCGCTCTTGCGCTGGAGGTTGCCGGGCGTGGCATAGCAGGAAACGCGCGTCAGCCGCGGCAGCGCAGCCGCCAGTTCGTGCAGGATGGCGAGCAGGTGTTCGGTCGGGAGAGCAAGTGCATCGCCATCGGCGAGGAACACGCGCTGCGCATCCGGCCAGTCTGCCGCGGCTGTGCGGATGTCGGCGAACACGTCGGCCTGCGGGCGTTCGACATAATCCTTGCTGCGATACATGGCACAGAAACTGCACTGGTTGAAGCTGCAGCCCAGCGTGGCCTGGATGATCAGGTTGTCGCCCTCGGAGGGCGGGCGGTACAGCGGCATGTCGTAAATCATATTCATGTTGAATTGTAACGGGGTTATTCCCTTTTAATGAAATGCCGGCAAGGCCGGATCCATCCCGGAAATAATCTCTTTGCAAAAATAGGGGCATTACCAAAACCAATTGCGCATGTGTCGAGTCGCGGGCACATTTGACGCGTACCAGTCACCGGATAAATATGAGTCTAATTAGCCTGCGGCGCATTGCTCTTTGCAAATATAATCCATGGGCACCTTACATGTTATTAGAGCATCCAAAACCAAAACGGTGTGCGCAATGAATTTCTTCAGCGATCTCGGCAGCAATTGCTTGCGGCAATTTTTCATGGTCGCTTTGATGTTCTGCGCACTCGCCGTTCGCGCATCGGCGGACACTGCACCGGCACAGGTTGTCGGCTCGTTTGAACCCATTCCGGTATTTTCCATTTACCCGCCCGTCAAACCCGATGGCACGGCGGACGAGGCATTGGCGAGCGGGCGCGTGGTGGATGACCGTTACACCATGACCGACAGGGCAAGCAAACCCTGGCGCATTGCCTTTCTGTTTCCGCATATCAAGGACCCGTACTGGGTGGGTTGCGATTATGGCGTGATCAGCGAAGCCAAACGGCTGGGTGTCGCGGTGGATATCTTTCCGGCGAATGGCTACGACGACATGATCGGGCAGTTGCGCAAGATGGATGATGTCATTGCGGCGAAATACGACGCCATTGTCATTTCTCCGCTCAGTCTGACGGCGAATAACGTCTCAATTGCCAAAGCGCGCAGACTGGGCATTCCGGTGTTCGAGTTGGCCAACGACAGTACCAGCGACGACCTGACGATCAAGGTGACCACGTCGCTGAAGGGCATGGGTGTCGACGCCACGGAATGGGTGATTCGCGACGCGCAACGGCGCGGGCTGAAGGAGATCAATATCGCGTTGCTGCCCGGTCCGCGGGATGCGGGATGGGTCAAGGGCGAAGTTGCAGGTACGCGCGAAGCGGTGGCCAAGGCCGCGATCAAGGTCAACATCGTCGATATCAAGTACGGTGACAGCGACCGGATCGAACAGTCGCGACTGGCGGCACAGCTGCTTGCCGAACACGGCAAGAAACTCGATTACATCCTTGGCTGCACCGGCTGCGCACCCGCGGCAATTCTGCCGCTGAAGCTCGCGGGCCTCAACAAGAGGATACGGATCGTTGCCTATGACCTGACCCGTGAGATTGCCGGACTTATCCGCAACAAGGAAATCGTCGCCTCTGTCGATACCAAGGGTGTCAGTCAGGCACGGGTAGTCACCAATGCTGCGGTGAGCTTCCTGGAGGGAAGAAGCAAAGAGTGGCCGCATACCATCCTGGTAAAACTGGGACTAGTCGACTATGGCAACCAGGCGACATACCCGTTCGATACGACAACCGCTCCCGCAGGTTTCAAGCCCGTCCTTTCCTATACTCCGGGGAAAGGCAAGTAGCCGGCACCATGAAATTCAAACGGCTAAAAGACAAGCTGCTGCTCAGTGCAGTTGCCATCAGCGTTGTGGTGGCGCTGATTACTTTGCTGACGGTTTCACTGGTGGTCCGCCAGCAGAATATGGATCAGTCCTTTGCTCATCTGCGCAAAGCATCCAGTGTGATAGAAGAAGAGCTGGCCAATCGCAAAGAAAATCTTTTGACTGCGTCGCGCCAATTGGCGAACCAGAAAAATCTCGGATCGACCATCTGGTACCTCGCGCAATATTCGCAATTGGGCATCGATCGCGAGACGCTATTCAGCACCTACCAGCAACTGGTGAAGGATACTTACAAGATAGGGCGGGTCGCGCAGCTTTCGCGCATCGCGATCTACGATTCCTCGGGCCGCCTGATCTCGTTTGCCCTGTTCGACCGCAACAGCAAGCAGGTTGGATTTGTCGAGCACTCGCGTGCGACGGTGATCCAGGCTGCCACCTTGAGGGATGGCGAAGAGCTGAGCAGACAGAATCTGCGCGCAACAACTTCCGCTCCCAAGATCGGTCTGCAATTTGAAGGACCGCTGCCCCGGCAGGAGAGCATGCATTACGCCGTCAAGAACGGGATGCTGGTGATAGAAAGCTATGTTCCTGTCATGGGCGAGTCTTTCGATGCATCCAGCGGGAAGCAGGGGATGAAGCAACTTGGCTTGGTTGTCATGCAGCATCCGCTCGACCAACCCTTTGTCGACCAGCTTTCCCGGTTGACCGATACCCGCGTCAATGTGTTTATTCCGCAGGGCTACAGTGTCGGCAGTTTGCCCGCGTACCGGAATCCGGACTGGAGCAATGCAAAGCAAAGTGCCGCTGCATCCGGGAAATTGTTGAACGAGATAACGATAGATGGCGAAGGCTATTACCAGAGTCTGATGTCGCTTCACGACGACGACAAACCCGTTGGGTCCATTGCTGCGCTTTATTCCAAAAGCATCGTCCAGAAGAATACATGGGAGATGGTCAAGACACTGGGCTTGATCGCGGCTATCAGCCTGCTGTTCATTTTTGCACTGGCCTGGTATTTCGCCACCTCCATTTCACAGCCGCTGACGACGCTCAGCCGGATTTTCCGGAGTGTGGCCGGGGATGCAACCGGGGATCTGAGCAACGAGCTTGGGCAGTTGGAAAAGGAGAAGGCGAGGGGCGACGAATTGGGCGATCTCACGCAGAGCTTTATTGCGATGAACGACGCCATCAACCAGAAGATTCAGCAGATCAACGAAATCAACGCATCTCTTGAGCGCACTGTGGAGGAGAGGACGGCGGCGCTGGCAAGCAGCGAGCAGGATCTGCGCTCGATGATAGAGAACTCTCCCGATACCATTGCTCGCTACAACAGAGACTGCCGTCGCGCCTACGTTAACCCCGCTTTCGGACGTATCACCGAGGGGGGAGAGGCAGCGCTGTTGAACAAGAGGCCCTCGGAGATCCCGGGTGGCGAAAATTTCGAGATCTATGAAGCCAAGATCAGGGAGGTCCTTTCGACGGGAAACAATGCTCAGTTCGAATTGAAGTGGCCGCGCAAGGACGGGACGGTGATTTATAGCCACATCCGGCTGACAGCGGAACGGGATATTGCGGGCAATGTGACTTCGGTGCTGGGTGTGGGGCGGGATATCACCGAGTTGAATAATTCCCGGGCGGAGCTGAAACAGGCGAATGACCAGCTGGAGGAGCTGAACCAGCAATTGCAATCACTGGCAACCAACGATCCGCTCACGCAGCTGCCCAACAGGCGCCTGCTCATGGACAGGCTCAAGCATGCCCTGGCTGCCAGTGCGCGTAGCGGCAAAGCCGGCGCACTGCTGTTCATCGACCTGGATAATTTCAAGGCCATCAATGACACACTAGGGCACGACAGCGGCGATTTGCTGCTGCAACAGGTCGCGCGACGTTTGGAGGGCTGCGTGAGGAATGGCGATACGGTGGCGCGTATCGGGGGCGACGAATTTGTGGTCATGCTGGAGGACCTGAGCATGGACGCAATGGAGGCCGCGGCGCATGCGGAGACGGTGGGCAACAAGATACTCGCCGCGCTCAACCTCCCATATGAGGCTCCCTTGAGCGGCAACCGCTGCACGCCCAGCATTGGTATCACGCTATTCGATGACCGGCCGCAATCGATAGACGATCTGCTCAGGCAAGCCGACATCGCCATGTACGAATCCAAGAAGTTCGGGCGCAATACCCTGCACTTCTTTGATCCGCAGATGCAGAGAACGATAGATGCCCGCGCGGCGATCGAATCGCAGTTGCGGCTCGCGCTGAAGAACGGACAATTCCAGTTGCATTACCAGATACAGGTCGACAGCTTGCATCGGACATTGGGTGCCGAGGCATTGATCCGCTGGGCACACCCGGAGCGTGGGCTGGTTGCTCCTGCCGAGTTCATTCCGCTGGCTGAAGAAATCGGGCTGATTCTGCCCATAGGGCAATGGGTGCTGGATACCGCTTGTATCCAGCTCAAGGCGTGGGAAGGGGACTTGCTTACTCGCGACCTCATTCTCGCAGTGAACGTCAGCGCCAAACAATTCCGCCAGACTGATTTCGTTGCGCAGATCCAGTCTCTGGTGCAACGCCATGCCATCAATCCGAGGTTGCTCAAGCTGGAACTGACGGAAAGCCTGTTGCTGGAGAACATCGAGAACACGATTGTCACCATGAACGAAATAAAGAAAATCGGTGTCCGCTTGTCGCTCGATGACTTTGGTACCGGATATTCGTCCTTGCAGTATCTGAAAAAGCTGCCGCTCGATCAACTCAAGATCGATCGCTCGTTCGTGCGCGACATAACGATAGACAGCAACGACAAGGTCATCGTCAGCACCATTATTGCGATGGCGCAAAACCTGAATCTGGACGTCATCGCCGAGGGCGTCGAAACCGAAGAACAGCGGCAGCTTCTCACGAAAATCGGTTGTACCAATTTCCAGGGATGCCTGTTTGGCAAGGCGGAACCTGTCGATGAGTTTGAAGTCTTGCTGAAGCGGATTGCCTTGGCTGGGGACGGGGTTTGAAGGCGGCGGCATCGACGCCGCCGCTCTTTTCCCCTGGGTGCGGGTATCGTTGCGGCGCACCCGCAAACGGCGGCGCGGGCCGGTTTGCCCGGCCCTGGCCGCCCCGTTACGCCGGCGTGGTAGTGAGCGTGCCGCGATACCCGAAAGTCTCGAGTGCCTGCCACACGCCGAGGTAGCGGCTGCCGCTCTTGTCGGGCTCGACGCCGACCACGGTGAAGTCATCGATGTCGTGCTCGATGGCCGCAGGGCTTTCTTCGGTACCCAGCCAGACGCCGAGCGGCCAGCCATGGTCGTACTCGCGGCGGATCAGCTCGGCGCGGCGCGCCTGCCATACCGCCAGCGGCACCAGCACCGGCCCGACCGGCAGCTTGACGCGATCAGGCGTGTCCCCTGCCGCCAGGCGCAGGACCTTCCAGTTGTCGGGCACATCTTCGAATCTGTCTTTCAGCGTGGACATATGAAACCTTCCTTTCCGTGGTTGGGCAGTTGAGTCATTCAACTTGCTGCGAAGTCTAGCCGTGTCCCATATGCCGTGGAAATACTTGTTTGTTACATCGTCATAACTAAACGATATAAGGAGAGGGGCGGAAGCGCAGGCCAGGTCGGGAAGAACCGGGCGATTCGTATTCCGGCAGAAAGGGGGAGGCGCGGCCCGTCAGTACAGCACAACAAAATTCTGGCCGGTCACGCTGGTGTTCACGATGAACACGGTGAGGCTCGCGGGGGAGAACGTGATGCAACCCGCAAAAGTGCAGGACAGCGGGGCGATGGTGTAGCTACCGGGCGCCAGATAATTGAATTGGTAGACGCCGGAGAGATCGGTGGTTCTGTAGGTGCTTTGTCCGGCGGCGTTCTGGATATACACGCTGATGCCGCTGACGCCAACGCCAACGCTGTTATAGGTGACCTGCCCTTGAATCGAGTAGCAAGGCGAAGCGGTGGTTGCCGCAAAATCCTGCCCCGTGATGTCTGTTGTAGAGACGGAAACCGTTCTGCTTGCCGGAGTGAAGGTCAGGCATGTGGGGGATCCCGGCAGGGGGAGATAGGGGTTGATCGT
The DNA here is from genome assembly GCA_027310665.1 of Sideroxydans sp. Lineage (GTDB taxonomy): Bacteria > Pseudomonadota > Gammaproteobacteria > Burkholderiales > Gallionellaceae > Sideroxyarcus. Next base: position 12,237 of record DAIDAJ010000020.1, read on the forward strand.
ATAACTGCCCGCCAGCAATCCGGTGAAGGTGTAGTTTCCCGACGCATCCAGGTACGCGCCGTATAACGTGGAGCTGGCGGGGTCTGTGCGCGAGACCATCACATCGGGGGAGGTCAGGGCCGCGATGGTTCCCTGCATGTATGCTTTTCCGGAGACCGCGAAAGCGAGAATGCGCGTGCCTGTGACTGAAGTGCTCGCGCTCTCGAATGTGGCGCTGATCGTGTTGCTGCCCACAGTCAGGGGGACCGTGGCCTGCCACGATCCGACACAAACGATCAGGCAGCAAAGAGCGCCGCAGGTCACCGGCGAGCTGCCCGAGCTGCTGCCATTGGTCCAATAGACCGTGCCGGTCGGTAAAGAGCCGTCGGGCCGGCTGACGAAACCGGTGACGTTGATGGAGGTTTCCGTTGTGGTGAAGCCGTTGACGGGATCGTTGATGGATATCGGCGGGCTGCTAGTGACTGCGCCGGAACTTCCACCGCCGCCGCAGCCGGTTGCACCAAGCAGCAGCGAGATCACACAGGCATTCCGGATCGCGGCGCTTATGCGAGCCCACGAACTGGAACGTAAATCGATGCCGCGAACTTTCATGTCGGTCACCCGGTGATCATCGGCTGATTGTTGGAATGATTGTACGCCTGTTTGTAACAGGGGGTTTTCGGGAGAGCCCGGATCAAGCGGCGCAGGGAACGGCGGGAGATACGTGCTGAGTTGCAGAAGGTTGTTGCCAGGCCGAGCGTGTGCCGCTGGGGCGCAGCCTCTTGCAGCCGCGGCCTGCCCCTTGCGGGTGCAGGACGAGCGGATTCGAACTTCAAACTACTCTTTGGATGGTTTGGCGAAGCTGATGACGTTCGTATTCGGCGGCGTGCCGTCCGCATAATAGGGTTTGGCCTGATCGAAGTTGAGTTTCTCGGCCAGTTCCTTTTCCCGCTCCGAGATCAGGCCGAAACAATCCTTGATGTCCTGAATGGTGCTGTCCGTCAGCGGGTTGGCACGTCCGCCGAGCGGCGTGACGTCCCTGACTACGTTGCCCAGCGTCTTGCGCATCAGGCGCAGGATCTGTTGTTCCTTGCTTAACTCTTCTGTGTTCATGGATATATACCGGTGTGAATTGCAGGAAATAACTTTACTGTAATTGACGGGGTTGGGTCCAAATTATTTTTCGGGCAATTGCCGTCTCCCGGATTGAAGCTCGAAGAACGCTGGGGCAGATCAATGCGTCATTTGATGCTTGCGGTTTCAACCTTCGAATTGAGCTTCCTGAAATCGTCGATGTAGGACGCAATCTCTTCAGACAGGTGTTGCTTCTGGCGCGTTGTAAGTGTCGCGGCGATGCGGACCGTCATTTCATTCATGGCGTCTTCGTAAGCGGCGATGGCTTGCTGCTGTTGCGGTGTTCTTAAGGATTCGGGCGAGATCAGCCATTGCCGGAGCAATGCGGCGATCTTGTCTTCGCCGGCCTTGTCTCTCAACAAGGCGATCAGCCCGGCCTGTCTGGTCTCCCGCTGCTCGATGAAGGCCCTGGAGGCGAACGGTATGTGGAGGCTCATCGCAGTGATCGCTTTTTCCTGCGCGGAGCTCAGGCTGCCAACCATGCTTTCCACGAGATCCACATGCCTTTCCGCGCGCGCATTGAGCATCTCCTGCTCGTTGCCTTCGAGCATCTTCTCCCTTTGCTTGCGGTTCCGTTCTGCAAGCGTGTAGGCGAGCTCCGTTATCTGGTCGCTGTCCAGTGTGCTCAGGATGTGCGCGGCGGGACGGATCATCGGTTCCATGGTCAACTGATACAGCCTGCCGCTTTCGGTTCTCAGGCGCATGACGTCGGCGACCGTCATGCCCGTCTTCTGGTTCACCGCCGCGTCCAAATCCTGCAGAAACGCGATGTATCCCGGCAGCGCATTCTTGCGATGCCAGCGCAGGTAGTTGTCGACCTCGAGATGGATCTGTTCTTTCTGTGAAGTGTTGAAGGAGGTGTAGTCGTTGATCCAGTAGCGCAGTATCCAGTCGGCCTGGTTGTAGCCGAGGGTGACCATGCTGCAACCGCTGCAGCAGAGCAGGGCGAGAATAATGAATAACCTGTTGATATTCATTTTTGAGTTGGACCTGTGGGGGTGACCCTGTTTCCATGCAACATGCCGCAGATTGCGCGGGCCGCGATTCCATTTTTCTGTCGTTACTTTACTCCTGTCACCGACTCCATGCCGGAATCGGCGGGCTGATGAACGCAATGCTGCTTCGAAGTGAGATTGAGATAAGCCGCCATCAAGCCGCCGACCAGCCAGATGCTCGCTATCGCGGCAAGCCAGAAGCCGGGCGCACCGCGCGCCGGACCGAAGAAACCGGTGAGCCCCAGCACGATGCCGCCGCCCAGGCCCGGCACCCAGAGCGTGATGGTGTAGATCACCATCGGCACCACCGACTTCTTGTATCCGCGCAGGGCGTTGACGGTGATGGCTTGTATCGCGTCGCCCAGGTGGTAGAGGCCGACCATCATGATCAGCGGGATCGCGATGGCCTGCACCTGATGGTCGGTGGTGTAGAACGCGGCGATGTACGGTGCGCCCAGCCAGAATGTCAGGCACAGCACGATCGCGATCGACATGCCGAAGCGTATCGCTTCCCAGCAGATGTGGCGGGCGTGCTGCGGTTGTCCGGCGCCGAGTGCCTGGCCGACCAGCACCGAGGTGGCGTTGCCCAGCGAGAGCGGGATCATGAACGCCAGTGCCGCGAGGTTCGCGGCGATCTGGTGTGCGCCGGAAACGACGGGACCCAGGCGCGCGATGAACAGCGCCATGAAGGTGAACGCGGTCACATCCGCGATGAACGTTAATCCGATAGGGAGGCCGAGCTTGAGGAATTCGCGTATGGCGGCGAAGTCCGGCGCAGTGATGCGCCTGCGCAACTCGAACTCCGCGTATCGCGGGTTGTTCAGGCACCAGGCCCAGGCGAGCGCGGCCATCAGCCAGGCATCCAGCGCGGTTGCCACCGCGCAACCCGTCGAGCCCATCTCCGGAAAGCCGAACAGGCCGAACATGAACAACGCGTTCAGCGGCACCTTGATCGCCAGCGACAGCAGGTTGAAGAGCATCACCGGACGCGGGCGCTTGATGCCGGTCGAGAGGCCGAAGAACAGACGCAGCGCGAAGGCGGCGGGCACGCCCCAGGCCGAGGCGGCCAGATAGGCGCGCACCTTCGTTTCCACCGCGGGCTGCAAATGCGAGATGGCAATGAACGGCCCAGGGAAACGCAGCAGCAGGATCGCCACGAGTGCGAGCGCCAGCGATATCCAGATGCCCTGGTGTATCTCGCGCCCGATCTCGGCGCGCTGCCCTGCGCCATGCAGGTGGGCGATGATGGGCGGCACGGCTAGCAGCACGCTGATCAGCGACATCAGGATGGTGGCCATGATGGACGCGGCGATGCCGACCGAAGCGAGGTCGATGACGGTCAGCCGCCCTGCCATCGCGGTGTCGATGACGGCATTGGCCATCATCGCCAGTTGCGCGACCAGCATGGGCCAGCCGAGGTGGATCAGTTCGCGGGTCGAGGAGGTGGGGTGTTGCATGTCGGGGGCAGGAGACGATTATGGTAATAGGTGTTGGAGTCGAATTGTATTCCGGCTGTACCCAATTAAACGGCGCGGATTGAGTTGGCTCCTTCAGGGAAACGCAGATTTATGTCCGTTCGCCCTGAGCCTGTCGAAGGGTGCATGGATCACTTCGACAGGCTGCGCGTGCGCTGTTGGGGCGAATGCCCATTACAGCCACGGTCTACCCCTTGCGGGTACAGCCCGAACGGTAGTCATAGGAATTAAACGCATCGGCATCGATTTGCGACTGCCGCTTAAGGTTTCTTCAGCGTCAACGCATCGCCCTGAAAAACGATCCCGTCCCAGCCGGTCTTGATGAAATTGCGGATGTTCTGGTGGTCGGTGCCTTGCGGGTGCTTGAGCACATCGTCGCGGTAATAGGCGCCGAAGCAATGCAGGGTCTGCTGCGGTGACAGCTTGTGCAGCCTGGCGAAGGAAAAGACCTTGCAGGAGCCGTTGTTCTGTCCGGCTTCATTTTGCAGTTCGCCATTGCGGAACGCGGTGGGGGTGAAATCGTAATTCGCATCGATCGCCGCGATCGTGTCGTTGAAGGTGATGGTATCGGGCGCGGTCGCCACGGTCTGCAGGAATTGTTTCATGTCGGATAGGCGGAAGTAATGAGTAAAAGGTGAACGTATATTCTATTGGGAGTATACCGTCATGTGCCACGTTCTTCGTCGTTCCGGCCCCGCTTTCGGGCAGGTCATCCGAAGTTTGAGATAATGCAACGGTCTCAAATCCGGACGCTCGATCACCATGTGGCTACAAAGAGAGATACAACTGAAACCGAAGCCGCGCGGCTTTCATCTGGTCACCGACGAGGTGCTGCGCGAACTGCCCGAGCTGCGTAATGTCAGGATCGGCCTGATGAACGTCTTCATCCTGCACACCTCCGCATCGCTGACCATCAACGAGAACGCCGACCCCACGGTGCGTCAGGATTTCGAGAGCTACTTCAACCGCGCGGTGCCGGAGGACGAACCTTATTACCGGCACCAGGACGAGGGCTCTGACGACCTGCCCGCGCATATCAAGTCCAGCTTGCTGGGCAGCAGCCTGAATATCCCGGTCAGCGACGGGCGGCTAAAACTGGGGACATGGCAAGGGATATACCTGTGCGAACACAGGAACCACGGCGGCAGTCGGAGTATCATAGCCACTGTGCAAGGCGATACATAGCGCACAAATCTACTGCGCGAACCGGTATCGGGGGCGCGCGGTGCGCGGCATCCGGGGCCATGTAGTGGCATACTTTAGTACACTCCGGTGCCTGTGCGCCGGGCTTCCCCAATACCGGCCCGCTCGTTACGATTTCTGACGCCATGTATAGCGTGCAATTCAAACGAAGGGTCAACCATGTCTCCTACACCCCCAGATGCCCTGCTTTTCATCACTCCGGTCTGCACACATTGCCCTTCCGTGTTGCAGGCGCTGAGCGAACTGGTGAAGCAGTCGCAGGTTGGAAAACTGACGGTAGTGAATATCGCGGCGCATCCCGAGCAGGCTGCGGAATACGACGTGCGCGGCGCCCCGTGGTTGCGCCTGGGCTCTTTCACGCTCACCGGCGCGCAGAGCATGGCCGAACTCAGGCAATGGGCCGAGTGGGCGAGCGGGGACGAGGGGACGGCGCATTACGTCGAGCACCTGCTGAAAGAAGGCGGGTACAAGCAGGCTGTGGCATTCATCGCAGGGGATACGCTGCGCCTGAAGCCGCTGCTCGCCATCGTTGCCAATCCAGAAGCCAATATCTCGGTGCGTCTCGGTGTCAGCGCACTGCTGGAAGCCTACGCCAACATGCCTGAACTGCAGGCGCTGTTGCCGCCGCTGGCCGAGCTGACTTTCCATTTCGATCACCGCGTGCGCGCCGATGCGTGCTATCTGCTCGGCCTTACCGGCAGCGCGGCCGCACGGCCTTATGTCGAGGCCTGCATCAGGGATGCCCACGAGGAAGTGCAGGAGATCGCCGAGGAAGCGATGGAAAAGCTGGCGAAGAAACTCCCGAAATCGTGATGCAGACCCTGAACCGGGGATGACCAAGACTCATGGATGAGACGGCCTTTCGACAGAAGCTATCCGAGGCGATCGTGCGGCCTTGTACGTTCGGGAAGTCAGTGCTGACACGCTGCGTTGGATGCGAGCACTCGGACCGGGTTCAGATCGCCGAGCGGGAGGCAGTCACCTGCCGGAACGTGGCCAGCCTCGCACGATGTACGGCATTGCACGGCCATCTGCGGCATAGCTTTACCTTTGCGCTGGGTAAGGTGCATGACGATGACGTTCTGTCGCACGCGCAGGAAATGCGCGTTCAATGCGGCGGACTGAAGGGGTTGCAGTACGTCCTGAATGACAACGCCGAGGTGGACAATGTGGACGCGCTGCTGGAAAACGCGGTCCGGATGTGGGGTGACCTGGCGGAGATTCCCTATTCGCAGGTCGTTCATGCCGCGGCGCTATGCTACAAGGGCCGGCATGGCTGATTCTTGCGTGCGTCTGATCAGCAAGATTTGAAGGAAGCGCAAATTTAAAAAAGGCCAGCTTCGTTCTCGTTTCCGGCAGAGGTTTCCTGCCGGAACGATTACGGGGCTGGCCCTTCAGGGTCGTTCGCCAACGACCGGACTTCGGCGATCAATGCGTAGTGACGGGAGTGATCAGAGGCTGGGTATCCTGGCTATGCTTCTTCGCGTGTTTCGCCATCCTCTTTTCCTTTGGTGTGAGCAAAGGTTTCTTTTTGACGTCTCTGCTGGAATGATGGGTCTTGGGCATGATTCGACTCCTTATAGTGGTTAAGGAAGAAACTGCATTTTTATCCTACTCCTATGTTTCGGCGTTGTCTGGATAATGGTTGATTATTAGAATACGCTTATATTATGATGTTCCCCGCATCAGAAACAAGGCATCAGCGCGGTGGGTCTGCGGACAGGTTTTTTTGTTGATCATCCTCTGGATAAAACAATCACGGTTGGGGCTATTGCCAGGCAGTTCGGCTGTCCGGGCATCGGTCCGGGTTTTTCAGCGGCCGCAGTGAATGTGATCCGGCGCCGGATCGGGTGAGCAGCACGATTCCGGGTTCCCTGACCCAAACACAACATCATCAGGTCACAGATTCAAGAAGCAGCTGGTTTGAATCTGGAGCATTGCAGAAGGAGAGAAAATGTCGCGAATCGTAATTTTGGGCGCGGGTATAGCCGGACATACCGCCGCCAGATACCTCAACAAATGGGTAGGGAAGGAACACGAGATCGTCGTGGTGTCGCCCAATGCGAAATGGAACTGGATACCCTCCAACATCTGGGTGGGCGTGGGCCAGATGACGGAGAAAGACGTCACTTTTGACCTCGCCGAGCTGTACGCGAAAACCAATGTGGATTTCCGCCAGGCCAAGGCGCTGTCGATTCATCCGGAAGGCAATGCGGAAAACGCCAAGCCGTTCGTCACCGTCGAGTACACGCACCCGTCCAAGGCCGGGGTTGCGGAAGACATCGCTTACGATTTCCTGGTGAACGCCACCGGGCCGAAGCTGAACTTCGGCGCCACCGAAGGCCTGGGCCCCGATCACGGCCACACTGTTTCCGTTTGCACGGTCGGCCATGCGCAGGAAGCCAACCATAAGCTGCAGGCCTGCATCGACGCGATGCGCAAGGGCGAACGCAAGACCATCGTGATCGGCACGGGACACGGTATGTGTACCTGCCAAGGCGCCGCGTTCGAGTACATCTACAACGTGGACCATGTGTTGCGCGAGGCTGGCGTTCGCGACAAGGCGCGCATCGTCTGGCTCAGCAACGAATACGAACTGGGCGACTTCGGCATGGGCGGCGTGCATATCAAGCGCGGCGGATACATCACCAACGGCAAGACCTTCGCGGAATCGCTGATGGTCGAGCGCGGCATCGAATGGATCACCCGCGCGCACGTGAAGAAAGTCGAAGCCGGCAAGATCCATTACGAGATCCTGGACGGTACGTTCCATGAACTGGAATTCGACTTCTCCATGCTGATCCCCCCGTTTGCAGGTGTCGGGCTGAAGGCGTTCGACAAGGCAGGAGCCGATATCACCAGCCAGCTGTTTGCGCCCAACGGTTTCATGAAGGTGGATGCCGACTACACGCAGCGTCCGTTCATGGAGTGGAGCGCCAAGGATTGGCCCAGGACCTACCAGACGCCGTCGTATCGCAATATCTTCGCCGTCGGTATCGCGTTTGCGACGCCGCATTTGATCAGCAAGCCCATGCAGAGCGCCAACGGCACGCCGATCAACCCGACCGCACCCAGGACCGGTATGCCTTCCGCGGCCATGGCAAAAGCCGTCGCCATGAGTATCCGCGACATGCTGAACGGTGCCGAGAAGCCGACCCACACCGCTTCGATGGCCGAAATGGGCGCGGCATGCGTCGCCTCCACCGGATCGCACATCTTCAAGGGAACCGCGGCGGCCATGACCGTATTCCCGGTCGTGCCGGACTACGAGAAATATCCTGAGTTCGGCCGCGACATCGACCTGACCTTCGGCGAGATCGGCCTGGCAGGCCACTGGATGAAGTACCTGCTGCACCACGCCTTCATCTATCAAGCCAAGCTGCGTCCGGGCTGGTCGTTGATACCGGATTGATCAACCAGACATTTACAAGGAACCGAACATGGGCAACGTCACCAACAGAGAACCGTACCAACAGGCTTACTATCCGCCGGCGCCAACCGGGCTCACCCGCTTCATGCGGACGTGCCTGGTCTGGCAGCTTTACCGCTTTGTGGCCATCAACATCAAGATGCTCAAGCTGATCGCCAAATCGCATCACTGAAGATCGGCGCGACATTCTCCAAGACTGTAAGGAAAAAGCCCGGCATGCCGGGCTTTTTCCTTGATCAACCGGGCCCCGCGTTGCGGCCCATGATGGGCAAGTCTTCGCGGGGCAGGTCGAGTGCCTCCAGCACCTTGAGCGCCGCGTAGGCGTCATTTGCCGCATAGAGCATCTGTTGCGGGGTGAGTCGAGGTTGCGACCAATTGGAGGTCGTGGCCTTCTTCGACTTGGCAAAGCGCTGGTTGAAGACCAGCCCCACTGCAGTACGGACGCCGATCTCCTTCTGGTAGCCGTTCATGCGAAATACCGTATTCAGGTCTACCACCCCGCCAAACCTGACGCCCAGCTTCGCAAAGATCTGCCCGCTATCCGATCTAAGGCCGAAGCCCACCTTGATGACCTGCTCCGATTGCAGCAATTCGACCAGGAACGGCAGCCCCTCTGCCTGATGTACCTGAAACAGGTAAGCCTTGTCGTGCAGCGCAAACTGCACAACGTGCGGCCCTTCACTCACATCGCCCGTGACAAACGTCGGCCTGGATTCGGTATCGAACCCAACGATGCCGGCAGCCTTGATCGCGGCCGCGGCCGCGGCGAACTCTTCGCTATTGGCCGGTACATGGATGCGTTCCAGCGCTAGACCGGCAAATGGCTCCAGCAGGGCAATCTCGGGCTTGGTTGGGGCAGCTTTATTCATGGGGGGAACCGGGAATTTCAATGAGGGGGCATTCGGCGTTGTCCCTTGCCTGGGCTCTGCTAGGGCATTCCGGCGACATGGCGGGTCTCATTGAGTTTCGCGAGCCTGGACTTCAGCTCGGGCAAGATCGCCGCGACTGCCTTCTCTCCCTCGAGCACGGCCTTGTTGCGGCCGCTCACGTCGGTCGACGGCAAGCCGTATGTGACGGGCCGGATGACGATGTCGGCGCTGGACTGCTCATAGCGATTGATGGTCTGGCCGAAGATGGAAAAGGTCTGCCACATGATGTCGGTGATCCCCGCCGTGCTTCTGTCCTGCGGACGGTCCGAGATGTCCACGGCGATGACGAAATCGGCCCCCATTGAACGGGCCACGCTTGCCGGGACCGGCGCGACCAGCCCGCCGTCCACGTAATCCTGGCCGTTGATGGTGGCGGGCTCGAAGAACACCGGCACTGAAGACGAGGCGCGGACCGCCATGCCGGTGTTGCCGGAGCGGAATACCACCATCTCACCGGTGCGCAGGTTGGTGGCGACGGCAGCAAAGGTCCTGCCGAGCTTTTCCATCGGCAGGCCATGGACGTTCCTGTTGATGTAATTCTCCAGCGCTTGCCCCTTGATGCAGCCCCTCTTGTTGGAGATCACCGTCTCCACCACGCATTGGTACATGCCCGAGCCGTCGAGTACCTGGTCCTCATTCATGTTCATGGACAGTTCCTGTATCTGGAAGCCGTTGAGTCCGGCCGCATAGAGCGCACCGACGACCGAGCCGGCACTGGTGCCCACGACGATGTCTGCGGAGATGCCCTGTGCCTCCAGTGCCTTGATCACGCCGATGTGGGCAAAGCCGCGCGCCGCGCCGCCCCCCAATGCGAGGGCGATCTTCGCGGGCGGCCGTTCCACGGGCGGCGGTGGCGTCACTTTGGGAGTGGTGCAAGCGGTGGTGATGAGCAGCAACAGGATCGCGAGTGCATTTGTCTTCATGATTTCAGTTCGTGGGTTGTTATATGGCAAAACAAGTGACGACACGGGTTCGAACAAGTTACGTTATGTCCTGCAGCTGCCTCTCAGTCCGGAAAGAATGCCTGCCAGGTGTCTTCAGGGCCGACCAGCAGGCTCAGTCCGTCACGCGAGGGCCTGGCGCACGGATCGGCGTCAACTGTCTTTGCCAATGCAATCGCGGCGGGCGGGAAGTATGCCTTGAGCTCGCAATGGAGGCGACCTTCCGATTCATGCCGGACGAATATCGCCATTTGGCCCGAGTCGCCGGATATTCCGTATGTCGACAGGAAAAGTGCTTCGAGCTGGGCCAATGCTTCACCGGCCAACATGGCGTCACCGAGGTTTTTGGTGAACCATGCGCTCATCGTTTTTTCCCGCCGCGTCGTGCATATCGGTCAGCGGTCTGTACTCGTGGCCTCATGGCGCAAATTAGTAGAGCACTTCAAGCCAGCGGCCCTGCGAAGCGAGTTCGTTGCGCTTCGCCTGCCACGCCGATGAACTGACGATGCTGGCCATTGCATTGTCGATCATGCCCAGCATCTGCGTCATGCCGGCGATATAGACGCGGCTGTCCGGACTGTTCACGATTTCCCAGACCTCGGCGGCGTTCTGCTCGATGGCCTGGTTCAAGGCGATCGGCGCATTAAAGGCGGGGCGCGGGCTCACGGCCTGGAAGGCCTTGAAAGTCGGCTGGTCGAAATATTGGCCTAGATCGCTGTTGGCATCATTCAGGTAAAGCATCTCCAGGCCGGTACGCGCACCGTGGAACAGGCGAACCTTGCCTTTCCAGCCGCCGTGCCGTTCGTAGATCATCCGGATCAGCCCCCTGAACGGTGCGATGCCGGTGCCCATGCCGATCATCAGCAGGTTGGCTTCGGGATTGTTCGGTACGTCGAACGGGTAGCCGACGGGACCGGAAAACTTGATGACGCTTCCGGGCTGCAGGTCGCACAGGTAGTGCGACGCGACGCCACCGTACTCCTCGCCGCTGGCTTCATCCAGGTAGTAGCAGCGGCGCACGCAGATCTCGAACTGCGCTCCGGCATCGGACTGGTCCGTGTCGGCGATTGAATAGAGCCGCGCGTGATAGGGATTGCCGTATTGCCCCGGCGCAAGGACGCGGATGCAGCTGCCCACCTTGCTGTCGAAATAAGGATCGTCCGTCCTGAATACCATCTGCCTGACTTCTTCGCGCGAAGTTTCCGGCGTGATGCGCTTCGAACTCACGAGTCTTGCCGTATAGATCATCGAGTCGCCGGCACCGTCTGTCACTGGATTCAACATCGCTTTCCCCTTTCATGTGAATGAACATTGCTGGCCGGCATGCGCGATCTGTCTCGCACGCCGGAATGGATCGCCAGCACGAATCCAGCTCCGGCCTATTTCTTCTTGCTGTACGCGGCGGCGATTTCGCGGTACTGCTTGAGCTCGGTCTCGATGGTGGATAGCTGGTAATAATCGTTGCCTGCCTGCTTGGCCAGTTCAAGCTGCTCGATCGTGCCGGCCAGATCGCCGTGCAGGATATGAAGATAGGCCAGCATGTGATGCTCTTCCTGACGCCGGCCCAGTGCGGCATAGGCGCGTGCTTCCAGATCGTAAAGCTTAGGATCGTTGCCGTCGCGGTTGACCTGGTCGTCGAGCAGTTTGAGGGCGTCGGTGTAGCGCTGGTCCTGCAGCAGCACTTCCGCATAGTCGTAGATCAGCGCATGGTGTTCGGGGAAGTTCTTCAATTCGGTACTGTAGTAGGCGATCACGTCCTTGTCCGGCTTTTCCAACTGGATGATCCGTCCGCCCAGCGTTGCGATGGTTGCGTTGACGGGCGCCTGTTTCTGCAAGATGGCGAATTCCTGGATCGCGCGCTGCGGCTGGTTGTTGCGCAACAAGGCGAGCACCAGGCCGTAGCGATGTGCGATGGGATTGCCGAATTTCTTCGCCCCCAGCGCATCGTCGAAGAAGGCGACGGCTTCCCGCGGCGGTCTCTGGGTGGCGATGATGCGCGAGCGGATCAGCTGGAAATCCAGGCTGTCTGGCACCAGATGGTAGGGGATCTGCTCCACCCGGTTTTCCACCTCGGCGATACGCTCATGGGTGACCGGGTGAGTGCGCAGATAGGAGGGAGTGTTTCCTTCCACGAGCTGCGTGGCTTTCTGCATGCGCTCGAAGAAGGCCGGCATGGCGCGCGTGTCGAAGCCGGATTTTTCGAGGGTGGCAAGGCCGAAGCGGTCTGCTTCCCTTTCGTTCTGGCGTGTGAAGTTGAGCTGGTGCTGGATCGTTCCGGCCTGTGCGCCTACGATACCGGCAGTCGCGGCATCCGGGCTGTTGCGTGCGGCAAGAATGGCCACCGCCAGCGTGGCCAGGGCAGCGAGCGAATCGTAACGCTGGCCGTAGACCATGCGCGCGTAGTGATGCTGGGTGACGTGCGAGATTTCGTGGCCCAATACCGAGGCCAGTTCGGATTCGTCCTGTGCCAGCAGGATCAGCCCGGTGTTGACGCCGACGAAACCGCCGGGCAGCGCGAAGGCGTTGATGGCATCGTCATTGATCGCGAAGAACTCGAACGCATCGCCCGGTTCCGAACTGTTTGCCACGAGCCGACCGCCGAGGTGGTTGAGGTAGTCGGAAATCTCCGGATCGTCCAGGTAAGTATTGCTGGCCCGGATCTGGAACATGCTCTGTTCGCCGATCTGGCGCTCGATTTGCGGAGAAATGATCTCTTGGGATACATCGCCCAGGTCCGGCAGACCGTCGGCGTAAGCAATGAGTGGCAACGTGAAAAGTACGGAAAGAAAGGTTTTTTTCATGGAATATATGATAACACCGACCCTTTTGAGTTCCATGGCGGCCTGCAATTCCTTGTAAAATGTGTACTTTCTGGACAACGTGCCGTCGGGCACTCAGAATGCGCGCCTCTCAAAGATTTTCAGGTTATGGACAAGGTCGGCAAATACGAGATCGTTAAAGAACTGGGGCACGGCGCGACCAGCACCGTCTACCTTGCGCTCGACCCCTTCAGCCAGCAGCAGGTGGCACTCAAGGTGTTCAACCTGAACGTCCTGCACGACTCGACCCGTGCCAAAGCCTTTCGCAAGCTGCTGCTCACCGAGGCATCCCTCGCCGGAAAACTGTCGCATCCGCATATCGTCAAGATCTTCGATGCGGTGATGGAGGGCGACGTGAACTATATGGTGATGGAATACGTCGAAGGCGAAACGCTGGAGAAATACGGCGAGGTCGATCACCTGATGGATCTGGGGCATATCGCCGAGATCATCTATAAATGCTGCAAGGCGCTTGAGTATGCGCAATATCAAGGTGTTACGCATCGCGACATCAAGCCGGCCAACATCCTGATCAGCGGCGAGAGCGACATCAAGATCTCCGACTTCGGTGCGGCGGTCATCGATAACCAGCAGAGCACGCAGGTGAGCGGCGTGGGTTCGCCGGCCTATATGTCGCCGGAACAGATCAAGGAGCAGCCGCTGACGCACCAGACGGACATCTATTCGCTGGGCGTGACCATGTACCGCTTGCTCACTGGCAAGCTGCCGTTCGAGGCGGCGAACAGCTACAGCATGATCTACCAGATCATGAACATCGATCCGCCGCCGCCGAGCACCTATCGTCCGGAGATACCTCCTGAAATGGATGCCATCGTGCAGCGGGCCATGTGCAAGGAGAAGGAGCATCGCTACCAGACCTGGGATGAGTTCGCGCGCGACCTGGTGGCATTCATTACCCACAACGTGCCGCAGCAGGAAGATATCTTCGATACCGAGAAATTCGATACCTTGCGCGACCTGCATTTCTTCAGGAATTTCAGCGACGTCGAGCTGTGGGAAGTGTTGCGTATCAGCGAATGGCACAAGGTGACCAAGGACGAATCGATCATCCGCGAGGGTGAAGAAGGGCATCGCTTCTTTGTCATCGCCGGCGGATCGGTGCGCGTGGTCAAGCAGGGCAGGCTGCTGAGCTTGCTGCACAAGGGCGACTGTTTCGGTGAGATGGCGCACCTCTCCGGCAAGGAGGCACGGCGCACCACCGACGTGATCACCAAGACAGAAGTGTCGCTGATCGAGGTCGACCCGGAGATGCTGGCGCGCGCCTCGGCGAACTGCCGCTACCAGTTCAGCGAGGCGTTCCTGGCGATACTGGTGAGGCGGTTGTCGCTTGCAAACACACGCATCGCGCGCCTGCTGAGCGATCATGGGGACGAACAATAGTTTTTTTTGAAGTGGAGAAAGAAGAAGTGGCTGAGTTTAAGATCATTACCGTATCCGAATTACCGAATCTGATCGCCAGCGGCAAGGCGCAGCTCGTGGACGTGCGCACCGATGCCGAGATCGCGCGGGGCCGCATCAAAGGCGCGATCTGTCTGCCGCTGCATCTGCTGCCACTGCGCTTGCAGGACCTCGATGCGAAGAAGGCGACCGTGTTCTATTGTCAGGTGGGCGGGCGTTCCGCGCAGGCTGCCGCATTTGCAGCGGCGCAGGGGCTGGGGGACGTCTACAACCTGCAAGGCGGCATCATGGCCTGGGCGCAGTCGGGTGGAGAGATCGTCGCGTGAGCGGCACCGCCTTCGATGTCGAACTGGATGTACGGCAGCTGGCCTGTCCGCTGCCCATCCTGCGCGCCAAGAAATCGCTGTCCGTGATGAGCGCGGGGCAGGTCCTGAGGATCGTCGCGACCGACAGGGGGGCGCCCAAGGACTTCGTGGATTTCTGCAAAAAGACAGGGAACGAGTTGCTGTCGTCGATGGAAGCCGACGGCGAATTCATCTTCCTGATCCGCCGCCGGTAGGGCGTGCACGTATTTGGTCCCCGCAAGGGGGAGGCCGACGGGTATCCAACGGCTATGCCGTTACCCGTTCGCACTGCCCGCGCCGAAAGCACCACCTTGCTCTGCAAGCCTTGTCAGACGGCCATCTTCAGCCGTTTGTCTCTTGCGCTTCCGTAGATTGGCTGCCTTCCGGCTATACACCTGAAGATGGCCGTACCTCTTGGTCTGCGAGTGAGGCGATCTATCCGAGCTTCTTCCGCTGCGCCTGCAACTGCACCAGCGTCGCACCGAACTCCTCCAGCCGTTTCTTTTCCTGTTCCACCACTGCCGCCGGGGCGCGCGCGACGAAACTCTCGTTGCCGAGCTTGGCGTTGGCCTTGGCGATCTCGTTGGTGAGGCGCGCGATCTCCTTGTCCAGGCGTTCGCGTTCGGCGGCGACATCGATCTCCACTTTCAGCATCAGCTTGAAATTGCCGACGATGGACACCGGCGCGTCGCCTTCCGGCAGTTCGGCAACGATCTGCACTTCGCTGAGTTTGCCAAGGCTGCTGATGTAGGGCGCGAGCGCGTTCAGCACCATCGCATCGCCGGCAGCGATCAGCGGCACGCGTGCGGCGGGCGACAGGTTCATCTCGCTGCGCAGGCTGCGGCATGCGGTAACGAGTTCCTGCAACAGCGCGATCTGCGCGATGGATGCTTCGTCGATCTTGCTCCTATCGGCCCTGGGATAGGTTTGCAGCATGATGCTGTCGCCTTTGGCATTCGCCATCGGCGCGACCGACTGCCACAACTCTTCGGTGATGAACGGGATGATCGGGTGGGCGAGGCGCAAGATGGTCTCCAGCACCCGCACCAAGGTGCGGCGCGTCGCGCGCTGCCGCGCCGCTGTATCCTGTATCCCGTCTCCCGTATCCTGCAGTTGCACTTTGGCCAGTTCCACATACCAGTCGCAGTAGGTGTTCCACACCAGTTCGTACACGGCGCGTGCGGCCATGTCGAAACGGTAGTCGGCGAAGTGCGTCGCCATCTCTGCTTCGGCTTTCTGCAGTTCGCTAATCATCCATTTGTCGGCAGCGGAGAATTCCAGCGGCAGCGATTCATCTAGGCCTGTGTCCTTGCCTTCGCAGTTCATCAGCACGAAGCGCGTGGCGTTCCACAGCTTGTTGCAGAAGTTCCGGTAACCTTCACAGCGCTGCATGTCGAACTTGATGTCGCGGCCGGGCGAGGCGAGCGAGGCGAAGGTAAAGCGCAGGGCATCGGTGCCGAAGGCGGTGATGCCTTCCGGGAACTCCTTGCGTGTACGCTTCTCGATCTTCTCCGTATCCTTGGGGTTCATCAGGCCGGTGGTGCGTTTCTTCACCAGCGAGTCGAGGTCGATGCCGTCGATCAGGTCGATGGGGTCTAAAACGTTTCCCTTGGACTTGGACATCTTCTGGCCTTCGGCATCGCGGATCAGGCCGTGCACGTACACATCCCTGAACGGAATCTTGCCGGTGATGTGCCTGGTCATCATCACCATGCGCGCCACCCAGAAGAAGATGATGTCGAAGCCGGTGACCAGTACGGAAGACGGCAGGTATTGCTTCACGAAAGCGTTCTGGGCATCGAACGGTTTACCCATCTCCCAGTCGAGCGTGGAGAACGGCCACAGCGCGGAAGAGAACCAGGTGTCGAGCACGTCGTTGTCGCGGTCGAGCTGCCCGGCATAACCGGCCTTGTCCGCCAGCTTGCGCGCTTCGGCTTCGTCATGCGCCACGAACACTTCGCCGTTGACGCCGTACCAGGCGGGAATCTGGTGGCCCCACCACAGCTGGCGCGAGATGCACCAGTCCTGGATGTTGTTCAGCCACTGGTTGTAGGTGTTGACCCAGTTCTCGGGGTGGAACTTGATCTCGCCGGAAGCAACGCATTCCAGCGCCTGCTCGGTGATGCTCTTGGATGGTTTCCCATCCTTTTGCGGGCCTGCCTTGCTCATGGCGACGAACCACTGGTCGGTGAGCATCGGCTCGATCACCACGCCGGTGCGGTCACCGCGCGGCACCTTCAATTTGTGCTTGTCGGCCTTGATGAACAGGCCGGCGGCTTCGAGGTCGGCGCAGATCTGTTTGCGTGCGGCGAAACGATCCATGCCCTGATATTGCATGGGTGCGTGCTCGTTGATCTTCGCGTCCAATGTCAGGATGGAAATCATTTCCAGTTTGTGGCGCTGACCCACGGCATAGTCGTTGAAGTCATGCGCGGGCGTGACCTTGACCACGCCGGTGCCGAATTCGCGGTCCACGTATTCGTCGGCGATGACGGGGATGGTGCGGTCGCACAGCGGCAGCGTGACCTGCTTGCCGATGAGGTGCTTGTAGCGTTCGTCCTCGGGATGCACCATCACCGCCACGTCGCCGAGCATGGTCTCGGGGCGGGTGGTGGCGACCACCAGATGGCCGCTGCCATCCGCCAGCGGATACTGGATGTGGTACATGAAGCCGTCTTCTTCTTCCTGCACCACTTCGAGGTCGGAAACGGCGGTGTGCAGTTTCGGATCCCAGTTCACCAGTCGCTTGCCGCGGTAGATCAGGCCTTCGTTGAACAGGCGCACGAAGGTCTCGGTGACTGTCTTATTCAGCGCGGGATCCATGGTGAAGCGCTCACGCGACCAGTCGGGCGAGGTGCCGAGGCGGCGCATCTGCTTGGTGATGGTGTTGCCGGAGTATTCCTTCCACTCCCACACTTTCTCGATGAACTTCTTGCGGCCCAGGTCATGGCGCGAGACACCCTGTGCGTCGAGCTGGCGTTCGACCACGATCTGCGTGGCGATGCCCGCATGGTCGGTGCCCGGTTGCCACAGCGTGTTGTCGCCCTTCATGCGGTGGTAGCGGGTGAGCGCATCCATCAGCGTCTGGTTGAAGCCATGGCCCATGTGCAGCGTGCCGGTGACGTTGGGCGGCGGCAGCATGATGCAGAAATTCTCTTTCTTCGAGCTGTCGAGTCCTGCCTTGAAATAGCCGGCGTTTTCCCAGGCTGGGTACCAGCGGGCTTCGATGTCTTTCGGGTCAAAACTTTTGGCGAGTTCCATTGCGGTCTTTTTTGGGAATGCGTGGTTCAAGGAGGGCAGGATTATACAGGCATCGAGGGTGCTCGAAGGAGCAGTACGCAGTGCTACAGGGATTCTTGCGCGGCTTTGCGGATGAGTTTTGGAAGTGCTTTCTTGACTTGCTGCATGGCTGTGTCCCAGTTGGCATCCGGGGTTGAGCTGATCGCATCGAGGAAGGCGGCCTCGAGGTCGGGGAACAGTTTTTCCGCCAGACGCCGGCATTCCCCGGCGGAAAGGGTGGCCAGGTGTTCCTCGACTGCATCGGTCAGCGTGGGCAGGTCAAGGGGGGTGCTATCGACCGTTTCGGTCAGGATGGGGACATCTGATGTGCGTTTGGATTTTGCCATGGGTCAATTCGTTTTGCGTAGATCAAAGTGGCGCAGTTCGTAACCGCGGTCCTTGTAAAAGACGTAGCGCTCGCGCCCGAGTTTCGCCTCGGCGTCGTCCTGGCTGACGATCTCGATGACGCGCTCGAAGCGGCTGAAGAACGGCAGGCAGGTGTTATGCAGGCTGATCAGCAGCTCGGAGTGGGGGAAGTTCTCGTCGCGGCCGATGACCACCGGCATGGTCGAGGCATCCGCTTCGTGGCTGCGGCAGTGCGGCATGAAGGCCGTGGGAGGGTAATGCCACAGCAGCTTGTCCAGCTTGTCGGCGGTGTCCTCATCCGGCGCGTGCAGCAGCACGCGCAGGCCGTTTTGCATCGCCTTGTGGCTCAGCTGGCAGGCGGTGCGCAATTTATCCTCGCTACCTGTGTAGAAGTCGACCTTGGTCACTTGGACGCCGTGCGGTTGATCAGGTATTGCGTGAGCAGCGGAACCGGGCGACCGGTTGCGCCTTTTTGTTTGCCGGACAGCCAGGCAGTGCCGGCGATGTCCAGGTGTGCCCAGCGGTAGTCCTTGGTGAAGCGCGCCAGGAAACACGCGGCGGTGATGGTACCGCCGGCGCGGCCGCCGATGTTCGCCATGTCGGCGAAATTGCTGTCCAACAGCGGCTGGTAGTCTTCCCACAGCGGCAGCTGCCAGACGCGGTCGTGCGACTGTTCGCCCGCGGCCAGCAGTTCCTTCGCCAGTTTGTCCTCGTTGGCGAACATGCCGCTGGCGACATGGCCGAGGGCGATCACGCAGGCGCCGGTGAGGGTGGCGATGTCGATCACCGTATCCGGGTTGAATTTCTTCGAATAGGTCAGCGCATCGCACAGGATCAATCGGCCTTCGGCATCGGTGTTCAATATCTCGATGGTCTGGCCGGACATGCTGGTGACGATGTCGCCGGGCTTGGTGGCCTTGCCGGAAGGCATGTTCTCGCAAGTCGGGATCACACCGACCACGTTGAGCTTGAGTCCCATCTCCGCGACGGCCTGCAGGGTGCCGAGCACGCTGGCGGCGCCGCACATGTCGTATTTCATCTCGTCCATCTCAGCGCCCGGTTTGAGCGAGATGCCGCCGGTGTCGAAGGTGATGCCCTTGCCGACCAGCACGATGGGCTTCTGCGTTTTCGCTGCGCCATAGTATTCCAGGGTGATCAGCTTGGCCGGCTGTTCGCTGCCACGCGTGACGGAGAGGAAGGAACCCATGCCCAGCTTCTGCATGTCTTTTTCTTCCAGCACGGTGGTCTTGATGCTCTTGTGCGACTTGCCCAGTGCGAGGGCCTTGGCGGCCAGGTAGGTCGGCGTGCAGACGTTGCCGGGCAGGTTGCCCAGCGTCTTGGTGAGTTCCATGCCGCGGGCGGTGGCGGCTGCCTGGTCGAGTACGGTCTTTAATGCTGTGCTGGGTTTTTCCAGCGAGGCAAAGGTGATGCCTTTCAGCGTTGCGGGCTTGGAGGGTTTGCTCTTCAGACCGTCGGCGCGGAACGTTTGTTCGGCGGCGGCGAATACGGCTTGCTTGATGACCCAAACCGCATCTTTGCCGACACCTTCGTCGATGAGGTATAGCACGGCGTCTTTGGCGGGCGTGCCGCTCAATGCGCCGAAGGTTGCACGCAGAATTGCCGAGATGGCTTTGCTGTTGAGTTCAGCGGCCTTGCCCAACCCGACCAGCAGTACGCGGTCGGCAGCAACACCGGGCAATTTTTGCAGGAGTAGGGTAGAGGCGGCTTTGCCATTCATGTCGCCGCGCGCAATGACATCGCTGAGTGCGTGTTTGGCAGCTTTGTCGAGTGCTTGTGCCGCAATGGATAATTTTCCGCCGTCAAACACGCCGACCACGACGCAGCCGCTCTTCAGTTTTTCCGGACTGCCTTGTTTTATGCTAAATTCCACGCGCCTCTCCTCATTTATCTCAGAATTGTCTCCGATGACGGATTATCCGCAATCCCTGCCACAAAAGTCAAAGAAGCCCCTTGTGCACGGCATCTTTTATTGGTCGCTGGTGCGCGAGTTCGCGAGCACCGGATTGCTGGTGTCCTCCGTCTTGCTCGGTATCGTCGTGTTCACCCAGTTGATCCGCCTGCTGGGCGAGTCTGTCAGCGGGGTGCTGGCGGTGGACGGAGTTGTGGCGATGCTGGGTTTTACTTCATTCAGTTACCTGCCGGTGCTGCTCTCGATCAGTCTGTTCCTGTCGGTATTGTTGACCCTGTCGCGCAGTTACCGTGACAGCGAAATGGTGGTGTGGTTCACATCAGGCATCGGCCTGACGCGCTGGATACGGCCGGTGCTGGGTTATGCCATCCCGATCACCCTGGTGATCGCGTTGTTCAGCCTGTTGTTGTCGCCTTGGGCCTTGAACAAGGCGGATGAATTCAAGCGCAGGCTGGATAGCCGCGATGACGTTTCTGCCGCAACGCCGGGGGCGTTTCGCGAATCCAAGCAATCCGATCGCGTGTTCTTTCTGGAAGATGTGGATCCCCAGAAAAAGCGTGTAGGCAACATCTTCGTGCAGTCGATGCAGAATGGCAGGGAAGGCACGATGGTCGCCAAGGAGGGGTATCAGGAAACCGCACCGAACGGCGACCGCTTCCTGGTGATGCTGAACGGCACGCGTTATGAAGGTATTCCCGGTCAGGCGGATTTCAAGGTCGTGGAGTTCGAGCGATATGCCATGCGCATCGAACCTGCCGAACTGCGGCAGGAGGTACCCAACCTGAAGGCCTACCCCACGATGTATCTGCTGCAGAACCCGACCTCATGGAACATGTCGGAATTGGAGTGGCGCATCGGCTTGCCGCTCAGTGCATTGATCCTGTCCCTGCTGGCCATCCCCTTGAGTTATGTCAATCCGCGTGCGGGGCGTTCGCTCAACCTGATTTCCGCGATGGTGATCTACATGTTCTACAACAACATGATCAGCGTGACCAACTCCTGGGTCGGGCGCGGCAATATCAGTGTGGCCACGGGTATGTTGGGGATACACATGCTGATGTTCATGGTGATGCTCATATTCTTTTACCATCGCTCCTCGCCTTCTTCATGGCGGAGGCTGAGACGATGAAGCTGCTCACCCGTTATCTCGGGCGCGAGATATACGCCAGCATTGCGCTGGTGTTCGCGGCGCTCATCATGCTGTTCGCCCTGCTGGACCTGATCAACGAGTTGAGCTCGATGGGGCGCGGCGACTACCGTCTGGGATATGTGCTGTTGTTTGTGGTGCTGACCATACCCGGACATATTTATGAATTGTTTCCTGTGGCGGTGCTGATCGGGACGATCTTTGCCATGGTACAGATGGCCGCGAATTCGGAATTGACGGTGTACCGCAGTTCTGGCGTCTCCCTCAGGCAAATGATCGCCGCGCTGCTCAAGATCGGGTTGCCGCTGGTGGTGCTGTGTTTCCTGTTTGGCGAGGTCATCGCCCCGCCGAGCGAGCGCATGGCACAGGAATTGCGGCTGAAGGCGCAGAATGCAAAAGTCTCGGTGAAGGAGTTCAGGTCGGGAGTCTGGGCAAAAGACGAGCACAGCTTCATCAATGTCAAGAGTGTGTTGCCGGACACTTCCCTGCTGGACGTGAGTATTTACGAGTTCGATGAGCGATACCACTTGCGCAGCATCACGTCTGCCGAGCGGGCCTCGTATCTGGAAGATACTCGCTGGCAACTCGAAGGTGTGAGGGAAACGCGTTTCGATAACCGGAGTGCTTCCGTCGACAACCGGCCGGTCGCGGAATGGCATTCCACTTTGAATCCCGACATCCTGAGCGTGCTGCTGGTGGTACCCGAGCAGATGTCGGCGTGGAATTTATATCAATATACCGGGCATTTGCGCGAGAACCATCAGAAGACAGTACGATACGAGATTGCGATGTGGAACAAGCTGGTCTATCCGTTTGCGGTACTGGTGATGATGTTGCTGGCTTTGCCGTTTTCTGCCTATCAGCGGCGGGAGGGCGGTATCAGCGGCAAGATTTTCATGGGTATCGTGCTGGGCTTGAGCTTTCACTTCGTCGGCAGGCTGTTTGCCAACGTGGGCGCCTTGAATGAATGGTCGCCCGTGCTGAGTGCCACGGCGATGAGCTGGATGTTCCTGGCACTGGCCTTGGGAATGCTCTGGCGTACCGAGCGGCGCTGATCGGTATTATTGGGCCGGACTGGTCGGCGGGACTCCGCTGGCTGCCTGCTGTTCGCGAACCATTTTTTTCACGGCCTCGCGCTTTTCTGCCGGCAATTTCTTGTATGCCTTGTACTTTTCCCTGGCACGCTTGCGTTGTTCCGGGGTCAGTTTGCTCCATGCTTCCAGGCGCGAATGCAGCCGTTGCTGTTGCTGCGCATTGAGCTTGGGATAACGTTGGGCATATGACAGAAAATTGGCTTGTTGCTGTTCGGACAATGAATTCCATGTGCCGGACAACGGGGCAAGCGCTTCTTTTTGCTGAGGGTTCAGCGTCTCCCACGGTTTGGCATGGGCTGATATCGGCAGGCAGGCGGCGGTAAAAAACAGCGCTATCAGGCAATTTCGAAGCAGAGCAGGCATCAGGATGTCCGTAAGCGGCTAATCGACAAACATGTCAACGGGCAGATCGTCCGTCAAGATGGCGATATCAATGTCGCTGTGATCGTGTTCGTACGTGCGCTCCCAGTAGGTCAGGTTGATCACCAGCAGGGACGCGACGACGCCAACGATGATCCAATTGAGCGCGCGCTGGGAAAGCTGCAACTGGCCATGCAGCAAGCCGTTACGGCTTACCCAAATGGTGGAGGCAACCCGCTGATTTTGCAGGGCATGCTGACGCGCCGTACGGAGTTGGTTGACGGTGGGCCGATCCAGTTGCTGGGCAGCCCGGTTCAGCAGGCCTCCGATTTCCTTGTTGGATAATTTGATCTTCATGATAGGTCTATCCCCCGTTCTTTAAGTATTGCGGCAAGCGCGTGAGTGGCGCGCGAGCAGTGCGTCTTCACACTGCCTTCGGAACAACCCATGACTGCTGCTGTCTCCGCAGTGTCCATTTCCTCCCAGTAACGCAGCAGGAAGGCTTCGCGTTGACGAGCCGGCAGTTTTGCCAGCGCTTCCTCGATTGCCGCGATAAGCTGCGATTGCGCCAATTCCGCCTCCGGGCGTGCCGGCTGGCTGGCGTTATCTTCATCCTGCAGGGTGTCGAGCGGGTCGAAATCCTCCCCTTCGCTTTGCGGGCTGAGCGAAGACATCAGCGTCGTCCAGAACGAGCGTACCTTCTGGCGGCGGTAATAGTCGCGTATGGTGTTTTGCAGGATACGCTGGAACAGCATGGGGTATTCTTCCGCCGGATGGTCGCCGTAGCGCTCGGCGAGCTTCATCATCGCATCCTGCACGATATCCAGCGCCACATGCTCGTCGCGCACGGCATATTGCGCCTGCTTGTAGGCGCGCCGTTCGACCTGGACGAGGAATTCGGAAAGTTGCTGTGGCGTGGACAGTTTCGGTGACTCCGGGATGTTCGGCGCGGATACTAGCAAATTCCCGCGTCAAATAGGGATTTTGCCGTTCCTGACGCGCTGCAGGGGTTGACCAAAACGCGGCCAGCCTTTATCTTGCGCGGTCTTTCATTTGATTTATCAAGGTAGCGTGTTCATGGAACTGACAGGCGCAGAAATAACCATCCGCTGTTTGCAGGAGGAAGGGGTCGAATATGTTTTCGGCTACCCCGGCGGCGCGGTGCTTTTTATCTACGATGAGCTGTTCAAACAGGAACAGGTCAAGCATGTGCTGGTGCGTCACGAGCAGGCAGCTGTGCACGCTGCCGACGGCTATGCACGCTCCACCGACAAGGTCGGCGTGGCGCTGGTGACTTCCGGCCCCGGCGTGACCAATGCCGTCACCGGCATCGCCACCGCTTACATGGACTCCATCCCGCTGGTCGTGATCAGCGGCCAGGTACCCACCAGCTATATCGGTGAAGACGCCTTCCAGGAGGTGGATACGGTTGGCATCACGCGTCCCTGCGTTAAACACAACTTCCTGGTCAAGGATGTCAGGGACATTGCCAGCACGATGAAGAAGGCTTTCTATCTGGCAAAGAGCGGACGCCCCGGCCCGGTATTGGTGGATATTCCCAAAGACGTGTCACAGCAGAAGACGGAATACTCCTATCCCGCGACGGTCAATATCCGCTCATATACCCCGCAGACCCATGGCGATATCGGGCAGATCAAGCGCGCAGCCCAGCTGCTGCTGGAAGCCAAGCGCCCGATGGTGTACGCGGGCGGCGGCGTAGTGCTGTCCGACGCGTCAAAACAACTGACCGAACTTGTGCGCCTGCTGGGTGTGCCCTGTACCAACACGCTGATGGGGCTGGGCGGCTATCCGGCTGACGACAAGCAATTCGTCGGCATGCTCGGCATGCACGGCACTTACGAGGCCAACCTCGGCATGCAGAACTGCGATGTGCTGCTCGCCGTGGGCGCGCGTTTCGACGACCGCGTGATCGGCAATGTCGGCCATTTCAATTCGGTGCCGCGCAAGATCATCCATATCGACATCGACCCGGCGTCGATCTCCAAGCGCGTGAAGGTGGACGTGCCTATCGTTGGAGACGTGGCGCATGTGCTTGCCGACCTGCTCTCCGTGCTGAACAGCAGCAAGCAAAAACCCGATGCGGCGGCACTGAAGGACTGGTGGAAACAGATCGACGAGTGGCGCGGCGCGAATTCGCTCGCATACAAGAATTCGAGCGAAGTCATCAAGCCGCAATACGTGATCGAGCAGCTGCACAAGCTGACGCATGGCGATGCTTTCGTGACTTCGGACGTGGGACAGCACCAGATGTGGGCCGCTCAGTACTACAAGTTCAATCATCCGCGTCGCTGGATCAACTCCGGCGGCCTGGGCACGATGGGCTTCGGCCTGCCGGCCGCGATGGGGGTGCAGTTGGCGCATCCGGGTGCTCCGGTTGCTTGCGTGACGGGCGAAGGCAGCATCCAGATGAACATCCAGGAGCTCTCCACCTGCAAGCAATATCAGTTGCCCATCAAGATCATTGCGCTGAACAACCGCTATCTGGGCATGGTGCGCCAGTGGCAGGAGTTCTTCCACGGCAACCGTTACTCCCATTCCTACATGGATGCGTTGCCCGATTTCGTGAAACTGGCTGAAGCCTACGGGCATGTCGGCATCCTGGTGGAAAAGCCCTCCGATGTGGAAGGCGCGCTGAAAGAGGCTTTCGCACGCAAGGACGAGCTGGTATTCCTGGATTTCCGCACCGACATGACGGAGAACGTGTATCCCATGGTTCCCGGCGGAAAAGGCCTGTCCGAAGTGATTCTGGCGGAGGACCTGTGATGCGACATATCATTTCTTTGTTGATGGAGAACGAAGCTGGTGCGCTGTCTCGCGTTGCAGGCCTGTTCTCGGCGCGCGGCTATAACATCGAATCGCTCAATGTGGCGCCGACCGAGGATCCGACCATGTCGCGCATGACCATCGTCACCAGCGGTTCCGACGAGGTGATCGAGCAGATCAACAAGCAGCTGAACAAGCTGGTCGACGTCGTTTCGGTGATGGACCTGAGCGACGGCGATCATATCGAGCGCGAACTGATGCTCGTCAAGGTGCATGCGATGGGAGAAGCGCGCGAGGAACTGAAGCGTATCGCCGACATCTTCCGCGGCCGCATCATCGATGTCTCGGACAAGACCTACACCATCGAGCTGACCGGGTCGGGTTCGAAACTGGACAGCTTCCTGCAGGCGATCGACCATAGCCTGATCCTGGAAACGGTGCGTACCGGTGCATCCGGTATCGGGCGCGGCGATCGTATTTTGAAGCTTTAAACAGGTAGGGTGCCCACCCTACAGTAACTAGCAACTATTTTTTACAAGAGGCCAACATGAAAGTTTATTACGACAAAGACGCAGACCTGTCCCTGATCAAGGGCAAGCAAGTGACCATCATCGGCTACGGCTCGCAGGGCCATGCCCATGCGCAGAACCTGAAAGAATCGGGCGTCAACGTGACCGTCGCTTTGCGCAAGAACGGCGCTTCCTGGAAGAAGGCGGAAGGTGCGGGCCTGAAGGTCGCCGAAGTCGCTGCCGCCGTGAAGAGCGCCGACGTGGTGATGATGCTGTTGCCGGACGAGAATATTCCCGAGGTTTACAACACGGAAGTTGCGCCGAACATGAAACCCGGCGCTGCGCTGGCTTTCGCGCACGGCTTCAACGTGCATTACAACCAAGTCGTGCCGCGTGCCGATATCGACGTGATCATGATTGCCCCGAAAGGCCCTGGCCATACCGTGCGTTCCGAATACCTCAAGGGTGGCGGTGTACCGACGCTGATCGCCGTGTACCAGGACAAGAGCGGCAAGGCGAAGGACATCGCGCTGTCCTACGCTGCTGCGAACGGCGGCACCAAGGGCGGCGTGATCGAGACCAACTTCCGCGAAGAGACTGAGACCGACCTGTTCGGCGAACAGGCCGTGCTGTGCGGCGGTGCAGTGGAGCTGGTGAAAGCCGGTTTCGAGACGCTGACCGAAGCGGGCTATGCTCCCGAGATGGCATATTTCGAGTGCCTGCATGAGCTGAAGCTCATCGTCGACCTGATGTACGAAGGCGGCATCGCCAACATGAACTACTCCATCTCCAACAACGCGGAATACGGCGAATACGTTACAGGTCATCGCGTGATCGGTGACCAGGCCCGTGCCGCGATGAAGGAATGCCTGAACAACATCCAGAACGGTTCCTATGCCAAGCAATTCATCCTGGAAGGCCGCACCAACTATCCGGAAATGACCGCGCGCCGCCGTTTGAACGCAGTGCATCCGATCGAGGTGGTGGGTGGACAGTTGCGCTCCATGATGCCGTGGATCGGCAAGAACAAGCTGGTCGATCAATCCAAGAACTAGGACTCAGGATACGGGATACAGGAGACAGGGTAGTTCCTCTGCATCCTGTGTCTCGCAGTCCAAAATCCTGTATCCCGAATCCTGTATCCTGTACCCCATGAAAAACTATCCGCATCCCATCATCGCCCGCGAGGGGTGGCCGTTCCTGGCGATTTCCCTGGCTTTGGCCGTTGCTGCAACCGTCTGGTGCGCAACCTGGTCGATTCCACTGTGGATCATCTTCATATTCGTACTGCAATTCTTCCGTGACCCTGCACGCGAGATACCCCAGCAGGCGGGAGTGGTGCTGTCGCCCGCCGACGGTCGCGTCATCAAGGTCGAGCGCACGCAGGATCCGTATGCGCAACGCGATGCGATCCTGGTCAGCGTGTTCATGAACGTGTTCAATGTGCATTCCAATCGCAGCCCGGTCGACGGCAAGGTGGAGAAGATCGAGTATTTCCCGGGCAAGTTCGTCAATGCCGATCTGGACAAGGCCTCTGCCGAGAACGAGCGTAATGCGGTGGTGCTGACGACGAACGACGGCCAGACCGTGACCTTTGTGCAGGTGGCAGGGCTGATCGCCCGCCGTATTCTGTGCTACATCAAAGCGGGCGACGTGCTGACGCGCGGCCAGCGTTACGGATTCATCCGTTTCGGTTCCCGCGTGGATGTCTACCTGCCGCTGACGGCTACCGTAAAAGTCGCCATCGGTGATAAAGTGTCCGCCACCACAACCATCCTGGCGAAGCTCTGAGACCCATGAACGAAGTAGAACAGCGCAAACATATGGACTTACGTCGGCGCAGCATCTATCTGCTGCCCAACCTGTTCACCACGGCTGCGCTGTTTGCGGGGTTCTATGCCATCGTGCAGGCCATGAACGGCAAGTTCGAATATGCTGCCGTGGCCATTTTCATCGCCATGGTGCTGGACGGGCTGGATGGCCGCGTGGCGCGTCTGACGCACACCCAGAGCGAATTCGGCGCGGAATACGACAGTCTGTCCGACATGGTGTCTTTCGGCGTCGCGCCTTCCATCCTGATGTACGAATGGGCGTTCCGCGATCTGGGCAAGTGGGGCTGGTTCGCCGCCTTCATTTTCTGTGCGGGCGCGGCATTGCGTCTGGCGCGCTTCAACACCAATATCGACGTGGTCGACAAACGCTACTTCCAGGGATTGCCCAGCCCGGCCGCCGCGGCCTTGGTGGCGGGATTCGTCTGGGTGATGCTGGACAACCATTTCACCGGCTTCGAGTTGCGCTGGTACGCGGCCTTGCTGACCGTGTTTGCCGGCCTGAGCATGGTGAGCAACCTCAAGTATTACAGTTTCAAGGCCGTCAACATGCGCAAGAGTGTGCCGTTCATCGTCATATTCCTGTTTGTGCTGTTCTTTATTTTTGTCGCGCAGGACCCGCCGCTTAATTTGTTCCTGCTGTTCTTCGGGTACTGCCTGTCCGGCTATGTGATGTGGCTGCTCGGATTGCGTAAACCGAAGCCGCCTGCACTTCCCGATTCCTCGACACCTCCCTGAACGTGAAAAACCAGGGGCGCCCGGCTTCAACCGGACGCCCCTGTGTCGTCGCCTGTCGAATGCTACCTGGCGTGCGCCATCTTCTGTCGGCTGATCTCGGTCAAACGCAATATCTTCGCGGATGAGAACAAGCCGCGCAGCCGGGGTTGCTGTCCGGCCATGACATCGAGCACAGGAAGGTGAGTCCTGCCTTTCTTCTGCAAGGCTTCAAGGACGTTTTGCACGTTCGCCTTTTCGATCTCGTGCAACTCGGCAACTACCCAGTCCTTGGTGTGCTCCATGATGTCGCCGACTCGGATGTCCTTGTGGGTAACGCCTTTGTCCGAGAAACCGACGCTTTGCAGGTAGCGCATGGGCTTTTCGCCCATGATGTCGTAAGAGGTGATGGAGCCGAGCAGTCTGTCGGAACCCTTCTCCTTCACGAATGCGATACGCAGGCCGGCTACCTTCATCTTGTGCAAGGCGTCGTCTATGGTCTCGTCCGGATGAACCATGAACATCGCGCGCATCCGGAAATCCGTCATCACCGACAGAGCGGGATCCTTAAGGTCGACCTGCCATGGCTCGTTGCTGGGCTCCAGTATCTCCTGGATATGCGATGAGGTCTTCAATACAAAAGGGTGGTGCTGTTGGTGCGGCATGGCGGTCTCCTTGTATCCAATTGGCCTGCGAGAGGGATTTTATCCGCTTTTTGCCGTTGAGACCGCGCCATCCGGCCGGTGCCACTCACCGATCAGGAGCGTTCCCAGAGCGTCTCGCGTTGATCCGCAGAACGATTGAGTGTCCTGCTCAGCACAAACAGCAGATCCGAGAGGCGGTTGAGATAGCGTAATCCTTCTTGGGGAACGGTCTCTCCGTGCATCAGGTGCAAAAGGTCGCGCTCCGCGCGGCGCGCCACACTGCGTGCCACATGACATAGCGCCGCAGCGCGCGTACCGCAGGGCAGGATGAATTCCTTGAGCGGTGGCAGATCTGCGTTGAAGCGGCCGATGGCGGCATCCAGACGGGCAAGTTTGGCGGCATCGAACGCGGGCGCCCCGGGTGAGGCAAGCACCGCACCGAGGTCGAAGAGGTCGTTCTGGATACGGAGCAATTCAGAACGTGCGTCATCCGGCATGGTCTCGGCGAGCAGTACGCCGAGATGGCTGTTGAGTTCGTCCACGCTGCCGATGGCGGTGATGCGTGCACAATCCTTCGCTACACGCGTACCGTCCGCCAATCCGGTCGTGCCGTCATCGCCGGTGCGAGTGGTTATTTTGCTGAGTCTCATGTCACTGTTTCTCCAGACAACTCATGTAGACCATTGCGTCAGGCGTGGTCTTGTTGCGTTGCGCCTGCCAGATCATTTCACCCAGGCAATCCATGATCGCATGCTGTGCCTCGTGTTCCGATTCATACTTTTGCGTCAAGCGCATGAACTGCTCGCGGATCCCCTGCGGTTGGCCGATCGAGATCTGTTCCTCGATGGTCAGGTGCATCATCAGGTGCAGGAAAGGATTGACGACGTTTCCGTCCGGCGCAAAGTCTTTGTCGTGATTGCCTTCTGGATCGTCGAACAGCGCGTGGTATTCAGGGTGTTTGTCGATGAGTTGAGCGGTGAGATCTTCCAGCGGCGTCAGCAATTCTCCAGCACGACGTTTGCGCCAGGATTCGAACAGGAAATTTCTTGCTTCGTCACGGGTGGGATTGAACATCAGAACACCTTGTCCTTGTACTCGCACAGACTCTCGATGATGCATTCGCCGCATTTCGGTTTGCGTGCCACGCAAACATAGCGCCCATGCAGGATCAGCCAGTGGTGCGCGTCGTGCTTGAATTCATCCGGCACGAACTTCATCAGCTTCTTTTCGACTTCTGCCACGTCCTTGCCAGGAGCCAGGCCGGTGCGGTTGCTGATGCGGAAGATATGCGTATCCACCGCGATGGTCGGCTCGCCGAACGCGGTGTTCAAGATCACGTTGGCGGTCTTGCGTCCCACACCGGGCAGGGCTTCCAGCGCCTCGCGTGTCTGAGGCACCCGGCCGTCATGCTGTTCCAGCAGGATGCGGCACATCTGGATGATATGTCTGCTTTTGGTCTGGTACAGGCCGATGCGCTGCACGTATTCGCGCAATCCGGCTTCTCCCAGGTCGAGTATCGACTGCGGCGTGTTGGCGACCGGGAACAGTTCGCGCGTGGCGAGATTGACGCTCTTGTCCGTGGCTTGCGCCGAGAGGACCACCGCGACCAGCAGCTCGAACGGCGTGGAGTATTCCAGTTCGGTAGTGGGATGCGGATTGGCCGCTTGCAGGCGTAAAAAAATCTCGCGGCGTTTTGCCGCATTCATCCCTGTGTGGCGCCTTGCAAAGGAGTCATGGGGAGTGGGCGCTGTTTTGCCTTGCGCTCCGCGCGCAGGCCGAGCCAATTCTTGCCGGCAATGAGCATCCCCAATCCGATGAAAGCGCCGGGTGGCAGAATGGCAAGCAGGAAACCTTTGTAATTGGGAATGACATGTATCACCCAACTTTTTGTTGCCTCGCCCAGTGCGAGATCGATACCGGAGAGCAGCGTGCCGTGCCCGAAGATTTCACGCATCCCTCCCAAGATGGCGAGCACAGCGGTCAAACCGAGCCCCATGGAAAAACCGTCCCACGCCGAAGTGGCGACCGAATTCTTGGAGGCGAAGGCTTCCACGCGCGCCAGCACGATACAGTTGGTGACGATGAGGGGGATGAAGATGCCGAGCACCACATAAAGCCCGTACATGTAGGCATTCATCAGATATTGCACCACGGTGACCAGCACCGCGATGATCAGAATGAACACCGGGATGCGGATCTCGTTGGGTACGAAGTTGCGGATGGGTGCGACGGCAGCGCCGCTCAATGCCATGACGACCGCAGTCGCCAAGCCGAGGCTGACGCCATTCACTACCGAACTGCTGACCGCCAAGATGGGGCACATGCCGAGCAGTTGAACCACCCCGGTATTCTGTTTCCACATACCGTTGTGGAAGATATCTTTGTATTCCTGAAGATTCATTTGCTCTTCTCCTTCTTCGGTTCGCTCGCCGCGAACAGTTTGTCGCGGTTTTCGCCGAAATATATCAAGGCTTTGTTGACGGCTTTGATGACGGCGCGCGGCGTAATGGTTGCGCCCGCCATATAGTCGAACTGACCACCGTCTTTCTTCACTTTCCAGTCTGCGTCTTTGTACACCTCGCGCGACTTTCCATCAAACCCTTTGATCCAGGGGTTTTTCGGAAGTTCGATGTAATCGCCCAAACCCGGCGTTTCCTTGTGCGACACCACCCGCACGCCAGCCAGTTCTCCGTTGGCGCGTACGGCCAGGATGAGATTGATCTTGCCGCTGTAACCGTCCGGCGCGACAGCTTCCAATACCACCGCGGAGGGCTCGCCCTTGATGCGGGCACGATAGGCAAGCGTACTGTCTGCGTTGCCCAGTAGCGGA